>CAYYSH010000012.1:2275-20338 GCA_964474265.1 uncultured Anaerolineales bacterium | reverse complement strand
GGCCGGCTGTACCTGGGCGGCGACTGAATGTTGAGATAGTGACAAGTGGGAGGAAAACATGTACGACTATCGGTCCATGTTCGATTTATCGGGTAAGGTGGCGCTGGTGGTCGGGGCCGGCAGCGGGATCGGGCAGGCGTCGGCAGCCGGCCTGGCTGCCTTTGGCGCCGACACCTACTGCGCCGACATCAACCTGGAGGCAGCGCAGACGACGGCTGAGGAGATCCGCGCCGAGGGGTGGCCGGCGCAGGCCCTGGCCATGGACATCCGACAACTCGGCAGCATCCGCGAAGCGCTGGACCGCATCCCGCGCGTGGACATCCTGGTCAGCACCCCCAGCATCAACGTCCGCAAGCCGCTGCTGGAGATCACCGAGGAGGAGTTCGACCGGGTGGTGGGCTTGAACCTCAAGGGGACCTTTCTGCTGATGCGCGAGGTGGCGCGAGGCATGGCTGAACAGGCTGAGGGCAGTATTATCGTCTTCTCCAGCATCCGCGCCAAAGTCGTTGAGCCCGGCCAGGGCGTCTACGCGGCCACCAAGTCGGGCGTCGTGCAGATGGTGCGCGCGCTGGCCGCCGAGCTTGGTCAGCGTGGGGTGCGTGTCAATTGCATCGCGCCGGGGGTGGTGGAAACGCCGCTGACCGCTCAGATCAAGAACCATCCGGCGTGGTACCAGGCTTACGCCGACAAGAACATCTTCAGGCGCTGGGCGCAGCCCCACGAGATGGTTGGCGCGGTGGTGTACCTGGCGTCGGACGCCAGTTCCTACGTCACCGGCTCGCTGCTGATGGTGGACGCCGGCTGGACCGCCGCCGACGGTCGCTTTGAGCCGCCGCTGTAGGTTTTCTTCCTACAGACGCGCCCGGGGTGAGCTTCACGGGGCCAACAGATCAAGTGCAGACAACAGGGATGCGTAGGCGTCAGCAGGAATCAGAACCACCATTGCGAATCCAGACGCTGGGTGGTTTCCGGGTCTGGCGCGACGGTGTGGAGATCGATTCAACGGCCTGGGGTCGCGAGAAGGCACTCCACCTGTTTCAGTTTTTCGTGACCATGCGCCGGCAGCCCCTCCACAAGGAGCAAATCATCGATCGCCTGTGGCCCGAACTGGATGCGGAAACGGGGGACCGGGACTTCAAGGTGGCCCTCAACGCGGTCAACAAGACGATCGAGCCTGAGCGGGCTCCACGTGCGGAGCCCCGCTTCATCCGCCGCTATGGCCTGGCGTACGGGCTGAACATGGAGGAAGCGTGGGTGGATGCTGATGCCTTCGAAGCGCAGGTCGCTGCCGGCAATCGGGCGCTGCCCGCCAACGTGGAAACAGCCATCGAGTGCTACCGGGCGGCGGTGGCCCTCTACGCCGGCGACTACTTACCAGAACGACGCTACGAGGACTGGACGAGCGCCGAGCGAGAGCGGCTCCAGGTGCTGGCATTGGGCACCATGACAGCGCTGGCCGGCCTTCTGGTTGAACGCAGCCCGCTAGAAAGCATCCGCCTTGCGCGACGTGCTCTGTCAATCGATCCGGTCTGGGAAGACGCTTATCGGATCCTGATGAAAGCCTATGCCGCCCAGGGGAATCGACCGCTGGCCCTACGGACGTACCAGCAATGCGTTCGGGCGCTACAGCAGGAGTTCGGTGTGGAGCCATTGCCGGAGACGCAGGCATTGCATGAGAGGATCAGGCGTGGTGAATGGGGGTCTTGACGCTGCCCTGACGCGTCATGCCGGGGCATGCAAGTTCACAGAGCAAATTCATCCCCTTCACGGGCGATTTCTACTGGACCGCCATAAATCTTGGCAATCCGGTCCCGGACCTCATCGAAATGCCGCTGGAGCCAGGGGTGGTAGTGGAGCAGGAGCAGACGTTTGACATCCGCTGCTGCAGCGGTTTGGGCCGCCTGCTCCGGCGTGGAGTGCCCTTTTGTCGGCTTGCTGGCGGCGCATTCATGAAGAAGGATGTCAGCGCCGGCGGCCAGGCGATCCAGCGAAGGACACGGTTCCGTGTCGCCGGAGTAGACCAGAATCGAGCTGCCGGCCTCGATCCGCAACCCCACCGAGGCTTTGCTGTGGCGTGTCGGGCTGGCGTATAATGCATATCGATCTGTCTGGACCACGGGCTGCCGTTCCCGGGCCGGGAACATCCGGTAATCCACGAAGGCCTTCTCCAGATTCAGGGTCTTCAGCAGATGCCGCGCAGTGTCCAGAGTCGAGTCCAGGCCGTACAGTGGCAGGGTGCCGGCGAAGTGCGACTGGTCCAGATGTTGTATCAGCGCCGGCAACCCGTAGATGTGGTCGGGGTGCGCGTGTGTGAGGATCACCCCTCCCAGATCGCGCGGGTCGATGCCGGCCCGGAACAGCTTGTGGGCCGGACTGCCGGCACAGTCGATCAGCAACGGTGCCTGGCCGTCATCGAACACCAGGTAAGTGTTATCCGTCATGGCCGAGACGCGGGCCGCGCCGGCCCCCAGGACGATCAGTCGTGCATTCATGTCTCCATGGAGTGAGTTCTACTATGATTGTGAGAATCGTCGCAATGAAGTTTAAGCCAGAACATGCCGATGACTTTCGGACCCTTTTCGAGGCCACCTATCCGAAAATTCGGCAGCTTCCGGGTTGTACCTTCCTGCAACTGGTGACCGACCCCGAAGGGCCGGCTGATTTCATGACCATCAGCCACTGGCAGGACGCTCAAGATCTGGAGGAGTATCGCGAGAGCGAGCTTTTCGGTGAAGTGTGGCCCCAGGTGAAGGCCATGCTACGCGAGAAGCCGTGGGCGAAAAGCTACCCGGTGGTGGCCGGCGACGGCGTGCCCTCCCACTGATAGACCAGGAGGTCGGTGCGACCAGCCTCGTCGAAGATGATCCCCTCTGCCTCCAGCCGACGTCGCTGCTCCTCGGCTCCGTGGTGCGCCCGCGAGTTGCTGATCCGCCCCTGGGCATTGATCACCCGCCACCACGGCACCTCATCGACTAACTCTTCTGGCAGCCCGTGGAGTGCCCATCCCACGGTGCGTGCGGCGTGCGGTGTGCCGGCAACCAGCCACGCGATCTGCCCGTATGTGGCAACTCTGCCGGCTGGGATTTGCCGGACCACCTCGTATACACGCTCGAAGAAGCTCACTTCCGTCATTCCACTATTCCCCTTACCTGGCTGAGCTCAGCGATCTGGGGAGAACGCTCCTGAAGTCGCTGGCGTAGCTCGTGGGATGCATGCGCCATGAGGGCCGACGCGATGGCTGCACCGCGCTGGCGAGCGGCCCTCATCAGGGCATCGCTGTCAGCGTCGGGCTCGTCCAGGAATGCCAGCAATTGAGTGAGTGCTTCGTCCGCCCGTCGCTGGCGATGCCCAGCGTTCAGAGCCTTATTACCCTGGAGTTTGCGGTGCCCTTCACGACCGCCTTCCGGGATGTACCAGTCTCGCATCCCCAGCCAGCAGTCTGCGTAGAAGAGGAGCTCGCCGACGGGCGTCGCCAGTGGTGGCACGCCGCGGCGCAGGGCTTCGCGTGTCTCCTGCAGGGCCGGGCTGTCCACGCTGAACGCCTCATATGCTACCATCAGCCGGCCATTAGGCGGTATCAGCTCGCCCAGACGCCTGAAAATCTCTGTCAAGGCCTATCGCCTGCAAATCGACCTGCCGGCCATCGGGGAAACATACTCGATCGGCGTACACCCCGTCAACCCAGCCCACGACTCCTGCCGCTGGCCGGCCACTGCTGTAAGTTCCGCTAAACACGGGCGGCGTAGCCTGATGCCCGCCCGGGTCGGTCAAGACCAGATCAAAGTTGACCTGCTCGACGTAGCCGCGGGAGACAACGTTGGTCACTCGCAGCGTATATGGCCCAAGCGGTTCAGCATCCAGGGCGGTCAGAGCGGGTGGCAACTCACGGCGAATGCCCGAGTTGCCACCTGTGGCTTCCGTGGAAGCATCAGGATCAGGCATCAGTAGCGACCGGGATGCTCTCTACCTCCGCTTCATGCCCATCCAGTGACTGCCATCGGCCCTCGAGTTTCTTCATCACGTCAGGCAGTGTGGTGTATTCCATTTCCTCCATGGGCAAGCGATGAGGCTCGAAGGGGCCATGGCGTCGCAGATGGTCGGCGATGACGTTGCACAGCCGGCGCGCCTCATCGAAGGCCGGGTCGTCGAACATGTCCCGCGGCCCGATGAGCCGGCCATTCGCCAATTGGAAGCCCAAGCAGATAACCCGTGGTGGCCCATCAAAGCGGCTCGGGTTAGCCTGCTCAACCGGGCAAGGCATCAGCGGACCGTAGTGGGAGCCTCGCATCCAGCCTTCCACGATGTGGGGCATTGTAAACGGCTCCAAGATCTCGCCGACGGCCGGAAAAGCAGACTGTGAGCGGACGATGCACACCGGGTCATCCTTGCCGACATATCGGCCGGCGATCAGCGCCAATCGCTGGGTTGAGGAAGCAGCCGCAATCTCGCCTGTCCGCTTGCTGTAGACGTTGTTAACCGCATATCGACCCGGAGCCCCAATAAAGACCAGCAAATCGTACGCCTCCTCCGGTGTATCCAGAACAATCCTCCGATGCTGTTTCACATCGAGGACTTCAAACCGGAAGCCATCGTGCATGGACGGAGAAATGACTAGGCCAGCGGTGTTGAAAGGATCGGCGAACATGCGGTACAGCGGAAGGTTCCAGGCGCCGGCGCTGGTCTTGTCGGCAAAGAAGATGAGGACCGTCTCTGCCGGTCGCTCTTCGAAACTCATCTCGGCCACACCCGGCCCCATACCCCGAACATTGCCCGAGAATGCATCCGCCAGCAGGTCCTGGCCGGCGCCATACAGCTTCAAGTCTTTGGCAACCTGCGTGCACTCCTCGAACACGTTCCATGCGAGCTGGTGAATCTCGGTGCTGTCCACGCCGCGATCATGGGTCATGATGAGCCCAAGGTCATCGCCACATCGTGTCACGTGGAAATCGATGATTGGGCCGTGTAACTTGGCCGTTTCCAGGCGTTCGGTGGCCTCTTCCATCAAGGCGGGGTGCATGCCGGAGTGCCCCACAAAGCCTCCTACATCGGCCTTGATCACACTGAGGGTCAGTTCATTTGCCATGACGGGTTACCTCCTTTGGTAGAGTGATGGGGACAACCATGTCCTATGCGGTTTTAGCAAGTCGGCCAGGCGACGCCCGTCAGAATTGGAGATGGCCGGCGCCCCTTGGCACACGCAGAGGGCCTACCGGGAATGGCGAGCGATGTCGCCACTCCTGGCAGGCCCTCTTGAACAGGTACTCTGAAGAGACAACGGCGTCTTACTCCATAACCTCCAAGCGCCCCAGTTCGCAGTCTCAGTAGATTCACCATCGGGGAATAGGGCAATACCTCAATATGCCGATTCCTCACAGTGGATCTACAGAGTCTAAATGAATTATAGCAACTTTGCGCCGATTCGTCTAACGGGGGTTTTTTGGAAAGCCCAATCGACCAAGCAGCTCTTGCCAGCCTCGCCGCCATGCGAACGAACGCTGTCGCCAGGTGCCGACAATGCCATACGGGAGGAACAGCACAATCAAGACATAGACCAGGCCAAAGGCCAGCGGCCAGCGTGGCCCGAACACGCGGTTTAGCCAGTACCCAAGCAGTTCCAAAACCCCAGCCCCTAACATCGGACCAACGAGGGTTCCCACACCACCAATGATCGTCATCAACAAAGCATCGATTGTGCGGTCTACGCTGAGGAGAGATGGACTGGCCCCGAAGTTCCAGAGGGCACTGAGGACGCCGGCCAATGCTGCGAAGACGCCGGCCACGACCATCGCAATCAACTTGTACAAAAAAGTGTTGTAGCCCAGTATCAGTGCCCGATCTTCGTTTTCGCGGATGGCAATCATCACCCGTCCAGTGGGGGAGTTGACGATACGTCGGGCGAGGACATACATGAGGACCGCGAAGGCCAGAGCCAGGTAGTAGAAGCGCAGACGGTGATCGGTGGGGTTTATCCAGGCCGGCACGGGAATGCCCTGAAGGCCATCCTCCGCGCCCGTATACTGACGAAAGTCCGTGGCCTCGGAAAGAATGAAAAAGACCTCGGCGAAGGCCAATGTCACCATGGCAAAATACACACCTTTAACACGGAGGGAGAGAACCCCGATGACAAGACTCTGGATCACAGCCACGGCTATCGCGGCCAACAATGCATGGGGCAAAGACCATGTGAAGTGCTTCATCAAAATGCCGACTACATACGCGCCGGTGCCGAAAAACATGGCATGGCCGAAGGAGAGAATGCCCGTATAGCCCATGAGCAGATCATAGCTCATGGCATACACGGCCAGGATAAATACCTGAACTAGAAGTCCCTGCCAAAAGCGAGGCAGTCCCTCCCCGATTGGAGCGCCTGTGGACCAACTGAGGAGAAATGGCAACATCACCAGAATGAGCAGCACCAGCAGCCAGATCCCCCAGCGCCGAAGAACGCCGGCTGTCCCCTGGATATGTGCTTCTTCTCTTACCGTTTCGGCCGTGGTCATACGATCGCTCAATACGAGGAGCCGGCATCCCCAGAAGCGGCTCTGTGAGGCATCTGGGGATACCGTACTCCTCGGAATTCCCAGGTGCCAGACATCGATTTACTCTTTCGTGCCAAAGATGCCAGCCGGGCGGACCAACAAGACAATCGCCATGATCAGCACCGTGGAGGCGCGGGCAATGGCCGGCGAAAAACGCATCTGTTCTGCCATGCCGGGTAGTTGGAGCCCGCTAATCACAAAGTAGTCCCCGAAAGCGCGCGCCAGCCCAACCAGGACCGCGCCCATGGCCGCGCCAGGAAAGCTCCCCAACCCACCAATCACTACAACAATGAAAGCCTGGAGCAGGAACTCCAGCCCCATGCCGGGATTCAGGCCCAGAAACGGTGTGACGACCACACCGCCTAAGGCAGCCAGGCCAGACCCCAGGGCAAACACCAGCGTGAACATACGGCGGACGTTAATGCCCAGGGATTCGACCATTTCACTGTCTTCCACGCCGGCCCGAATCGTCATACCCAGGCGTGATCTTCGCAGCAGAATCGTCACGGCAACAAAGACTAACAGTCCAACACCGATAATGAAAAGGCGATAGGTCGGGAAAGCGCGTCCCAGCACGTTAACGGACGCACAATGCTCGCTCAGCCATGCCAGCAGGCCCTCTGACCGACAACTGGCACTGAAAAAACTTGGACGCTCCAGCGGCGGGTAAGCCGCCGGCCCCCACACTGCTTTCACAAACTCGGTCCCGACGAACACCAGGCCCAAGGTCAGCAACACCTGGTAGATGGGGCGCGTGTACAGCGGGCGAATCAAAGCCCACTCAGTGAGCCCACCAACGAGCGCGCCGGCACCTGTCCCAACAATCAGTGCCAGCAGGAAGCGCAAATCGACGTTCAGATTCAGCACAAATGTCTCGCCGGCATCCCGGGCGTACAGAAGAATCAACCCCACGATGCCAAAGCCAAATATCAGCCCCAGCCTGCGCGCGATACGAGAGGACCTCTCATCATCCTGGTGTCTGCGAGCGAGAATCGGGCTGAGGATGAGGCCGGCCACCAGCATGAGCGCCATGCGTTGCAGCACGCGACTGATTGGCTCCTGGGCCTCAGCGGTGGGGATGGAACCGCCGGCCACCGTCGGACCAAACGCCACCAACCGGTCCAGGTTGTAGTCGCGGAAGGCCAGGGCGGCGACGGTGCCGCCGGCAATCAGCAGGAGCCACGGCAATGCTCGCTGGACAAAAGGTCGCCGCTGTCGTCGCCAAATTGGTGGCCCCGCTACTGGGGCTGCGAGCATGCCAGCCCCGAGGGCCAGGAATAGCGGCACCGTGTTGAAAAGCAATCGCGGGTTGGTGAACACCGTCCAGCCGATATATGCGCCGAGCATGAAGAAGATGCCGTGAGCGAAGTTTAGCACGTCCATCAGCCCGAAAATGAGGGACAGGCCGGCAGCCACCAGGAAGAAAAGGGCCCCCAGCGTCAACCCTGATAGCAAAATAGACACCCACACCTTGGGCTCCAAGTCGCGGATGAAGAACCCAATGACAAGCGCCGTCACCACCAGGGCTGTAATGGCCGCCCGATTGCGTTCCCAGAAACCAGTCATCTCCTGTCTACGCTGCCCCCAGGTAGCGGTGAATTGTGTCCGGGTCATCTACCAGGTCGGCCATCGTCCCGTGGAGGACGGACCGGCCATCATCAATGATGTAAAAGCGCTCTGCCAGTTGACTGGCCATCAGAAAATTCTGCTCCACCAGGAGAACCGTTGTCTGCGCTCGCAATTGCCTGATAGCTGCCATCACTTGCTCGATGATGACCGGTGCCAGACCCTCGCTGGGCTCATCAATGAGCAACAGTCGATTGTCTGGTACGAGCGCGCGCGCAATGGCCAGCATCTGTTGCTGGCCGCCCGACAGGTGGCCGGCTGGTAGCTTGATCAGCCGCTTAAGATCGGGGAAGAGTTCAAAGATGAAATCCGCCTTGCGAGCCAGGTCTCCCTTTTGGCGCTCAGCCAGTCTGAGGTTCTCTTCGACTGTCAGACTGGTAAAAATCGCCCGGTGCTCTGGCACGAAGCCGATGCCCATCGAGACGATTTCGTAAGTAGGACGCCCCTGGATTGGCCGGCCATCGAACAGGATACGGCCCGAGGCAGGGGGTGTGAGCCCGAGAATACTGCGCAACGTGGTCGTCTTACCAGCGCCGTTCCGCCCAAGCAGAACGGTGATGCTTCCCGCCTGCACTTCCAGTGACACCCCCTCCAGGATGTGGAACTGGCCAATAAATGTGTGGATGTTTTCGACCTTCAACAGCGGAGGGGAGACACCATTGTCGGCAGGCGTTGCAGTCACCATGGGTCATTCCTCAGAACGGGAAGCAGTAGAGCCTGAAGAGCCGAACTCATACAACTGTCCCAGATACGCCTGCTGCACACGCTCATCGGCCGCGATTTCCGCCGGCGTACCCTCTGCCAGGACGCGACCCCGGTGCATGACGGTAACAAAGTCGGAGACGTGCATCACGACATTCATGTTGTGCTCTACCAGCAAAATTGTCTTTCCACCGGCGCGGCGGATGCTGTCGATGACCTCCATCAATGCCGGCACTTGCTCCGAGGCCATGCCGGCGGTCGGCTCGTCCAGGAGCAGCAGTTTGGGGTCTGGAGCAAGCAAGATCGCGAGTTCCAGCTTGCGTTTGTCACCGTGAGGCAGAGCATTGGCCGGCACCGACTCCTTCCCTCCAAGACCCACCTGGGCGATCACCTCCAACGCCCGGTCGATGTACGTGCTGAAGCGCTCGTAGTGCCTGAACAGCTTGAAATTATCGCCGCCCAGAGCCTGAGCGGCCAGGCGCACATTTTCCAGAACAGTCAGGTTAGGGAAAATGTTGGTGATCTGGAATGAGCGCCCGATGCCCAGGTGTGCTGTGCGATGCAGGGGCAGTCCCGTAATGTCGCGGCCCTGGAAGATCACGCGCCCACGAGTGGGCCGCAGGTTACCGCTGAGAAGGTTGAACAGCGTGGTCTTGCCGGCACCGTTGGGGCCAATAATTGAGTGAAGAGCCCCATCCAGCACCTGCATGGAGACCCCATCAACAGCTTTCAGGCCTCCGAAATGTCGGGATAAGTCACGGGTCTCAAGGATGACTTGATTAGCCAACCTGACGCTCCCTTGGGAGAAAGTCGGTCGAGATCAGAGCAGCCTCCTGCTCCTTCTGGAGAGGGTGAAGGTTGGAGGCTATCACCTCCAACCTTCACCGGCCATGCCTAGGGACAGCGGCTTGCGTATTCACCAGTGAGCATGCAGGGTGGGGCCGTTTCCTCAGGTCCAAATTCCTTGATGAGCTTGAAGAACTTGAAATCTGGGTCGTCCACGTTGGTCAGCTCGACCAGGTACATCGGCTGTAGGGCAACATGGTCGTAGTCGCGGATGATGTACTTGCCCTTCGGGCCATCGAACTCCATGCCCTCCAGTACCGGGATCAGGGCATCGGCGCTGGTGTCGCCGCCTGTCTTCTCCAGGGCTGCCACCACCAGTTGCGCGGCTGCAAACCCGCCGGCGGTGAACAGGTCCGGCGGCGTTCCGTACTCTTCCTTGTGCCGCTTGATCAACCAATCGTTGACCTCGTTCTTGGGCAATGTGTAGTGGTACACGCTCACGCCAACGGAACCGATGGCATTCGTATACCCTGCTGCCAGCGTCTGGTTATCGCCCATCCCGGTAGCCACGGTCATCTCATCGAAGACACCCAGTTCCTGCATCTGCTGGAACAACGGCACGAAGCCGGCACCGGCCCAGGTCACGATCAGGACATCTGCACCAGCATCCAGCACTTGGTTGAGGTAAGGCGTGAAATCGGTGGTGTCCAGTGGGATGAAGACTGCTCCCGATTGTTCCGGCGTATCGTTGATGACGAACTCGCCGCCCAGGGCCTTCACAGCGTTGTAGAAGCCGGCAGCAGAACCGTAGCCAAATGCATAGTCCGGCGCAATCTGGACAAAAGTCTTGCCGATGTCTGTCAGGTAAGCCGCCATGGTCAGGGCATCTTGCACGCTGTTTCGACTCGTGCGGAAGACGTATGGGTTGAAGTTCTGACCGGTGATGGCCGGACTGGCAGCCGGCTCGGCGACGAGGATGACCTCGTTCTCTTTGGCCACTTCAGCGACGGCTAACGTCGCACCGGAGCTCACAGTGCCCACCAGAATCTTCGCTCCTTCGGCCTCAATGAGTTCCCGCGCCTGGGTGACGGCCGTCTCGGGATCGCTCCCATTGTCTTTGACGCTGACCTCGATGGGGTGGCCGGCCACTTCCATGGAGCCGTTTGTGGCGTATTCCAGACCAAGGCGGAAGCCACGCTCCTGCATAGGGCCGTAGATGGCCAGAGCCCCCGACTGGTCGGTCATCAAGCCGATCGTGATCGGTTCGCCGGCAGCCTTGGGCGCTTCGGTGGGCGTCGGCTGTGGTGGTGTAGTCGGTGCAGGCGCCTGAGTGGGCTGTGCTGCCGGCTGGGGGGCGCACGCAACCACCAGGGCCAGGGTGACCAGGAAAGACAGGATTATGAACAGCTTCTTCATCAACCTCCTCCTTTGTTGGATTGTGTCAGGATTGTTAACGCTGATGCATCAGGCCGGAACAACCATGTCAGCTAGCGCTCATGCCGGGCGATGCGCATGTACCCCCGCGAGACCCAGCGGGTCTCCTCCACCGTGACGAAGGCGTTGGGGTCTGTCTGGGTGATCAGGTCACAGACCTCATCTACGTCCTTGCGGCGGACGACAGTCTTGACTGTGCCAATCAGCCCCTTGGCTCCGTGGCCCCAACCTTCCGTAGCACCGTAGCCGGCTTTGCGAATAGCATTGGCGATGGCGTCCGCCCGTTCCACAGAGACGACGCGAACTGTCGCAAACCCGAGAGCCATTCGTCCCTCAAGCCACATGCCCAGCAGGGTACCAACAGAGAACCCGAAGCAGTAGCCGAACAGATT
This sequence comes from uncultured Anaerolineales bacterium, assembly GCA_964474265.1. Classification (GTDB taxonomy): domain Bacteria; phylum Chloroflexota; class Anaerolineae; order Epilineales; family JAANWY01; genus CAYYSH01. Next base: position 8,859 of record CAYYSH010000012.1, on the reverse strand, counting down.
CCACAGATTCGACAAGTTCTGAACCACCTGGCCAATGGCCAGAACGTACACCAGGACCTCGAAAAACCCGATACTCGCCGCCGGCAGTTTGTAGCCCCGCGTCATGAGCAAGACCCGCAGGGTCGCCAGAGTCACGCCAATCACGCGCAGGACAAAAATGACGAACGCCGCAACGAGGGCTTCAGTGATAGCCAACTTTCCTCCCACACCCTTGTAACGTCATGAAACCAGAAAAACCGGGGGGTTGACCGCGAAAAGTATCTTCCGCTTTTTGTGCGAACTTCTCGCTCATACAGCGGAAAACCCCGGTTTTTTGCCCTCGAAAGCCGAAGATGCTTCCCTGTTTGATTTTCGGCTTCATGAACGTGGACACAACCTGCTCTGAGATCATGGTGCTCAACGAGAACGCTCGCCCAGCCATTCAGCGATCTTTGGCCACAGGTGATAGCGGGCGCCCCGGCCGGCCATGATGCCGACGTGGCCGGCCGAGATCATCTCCAGGCGCTTGTCCTGGCTGCTAACCAGATCCATGATGCTTACAGACTGCGAAGGCGGCACAATGTGATCATATTCGGCCACAATATTGAGCAGTGGGGCGCGAATGTTGCTGAGATCGACCCGCTGCCCGCCGACGATGTGCTCGCCCTTGATCAGTTGGTTTTCCCGAATATAGTCCCGCACCCACTGACGGAAGGCCTCGCCGGCAAAGGGAACCCCATCGTGAACCCAGCGGTGCATGGCCTGCCAGTTTTCCACAGCCTCCTCATCCTCCAGACGTTCCCAGAGGGTGGCATAGGCCCCCACATAGTTCTCCACCGGCTTCAGCATCTTGGAGCCAACCTCGACTACCTGGGCCGGGATGTTACCCAGAGAGTCCACAAACCTGTCCAGATCAAAGTAGCGCTCGTCCAGCCAGGTAGCGAAGATGCTGTCCTCCCGTTTCGAGAAGTCCAGAGGGGCCGTCAGCAAGACAATGTTTCGGATTGGCGCGTCCGGGTGGAGAGCCGCGTATAGCGTGGTGAGGGTTGCGCCAATGCAATAACCCAGGATGCTGAATTCGCCGGCCCCAGACACGCGAAGCATCTTGCGAACTGCCCGCGGGAGGTACTCGGTGGCATAGTCATCGAAGCGCGTGTGCCGATCCTCCGGGCCCGGGATCCCCCAGTCCAGCAGATAGACGTCGAATCCCTGGCTTACCATGAACTCGACGAAGCTTCGGCCCGGGCGCAAGTCAAAAATGTAGGGTTTGTTGATTAGCGCATACACCAGGAGAAGCGGGACCGGATATCGCTCTTCAGCCGGCTTGACAGGCTGATAGCGATACAGCTTTGCCTTGTTGAGCTGCCATACCGCCTCCTTGGGCGTCAGACCCACAGGGACGTCATAGGAATCGGCAACGGCCTTCACACCCTCAAGATAGCGCTGGTATGCTTCTTCCAGTGCCTTGTGAAAGGCCTTCGTCATGCTCTGGACATCATCAGCGTCCCGAGGAAAGTCTGGAGGCATAGAATCTCGACTCCGAGGCTATAACAGAGCCAAAGGAGACTTGTCCATCTCCTAATCAGGCCTGTTTCGTGGTTCCCTTTTCCAATGCCGTCTGGATGGCCTTCAACCGATCCAATATCTCGTCGGTCTTTGCGTCCAAATCATCCACACGCATTTCCAGGCTGGTCAGCCGTTCAGCCAGGCTGATTACCTCGTTGCGTGTCGGCATGTTCATTTGCTGGAGGTACTTCTCCATGGCGTCTTCAATCTGCCGGCGCATCGGCGCTGAGGCTTCCAGATAGCTATCGAGATATTGGCCCATGGACTTCGCGAAGTCCTCACTGGCCACAGCCTCACTCATCATCTTAGCCCAGGCTTTCATGCTGGTTTCCTGGAATTGCTTCCACGGTGCGAAAGGGTCGAATTCCGGCTTTTCAGGCTTCTGCTCACTCATGGCTCACTCCGTCACGGCCAGGTATTCTTCCAGGGCACCCAGGTACTGAGCCCGCCCCTGGTAGTGCTCCAGATCGTGGCTCATCAAAAGCAGATCTCGCTTCCGCCCATCGGCAGTCTTGACATAGTTTGTCAGCAACCCCTCGCGGACGAAGCCGAAGCGCTGGAAGACTTCGACAGCACCCAGTTGGTCAGCCGGCATCTCCGCGACGATCTTCTCCAGACCGGCGGCCACGGCCAGGTCCAGGATTGAACGGGTAAGCACACGTCCCAGGCCCTTGCGGCGATAGGCCGGCGCCACCACCAGCCATATCTCGCCGACATGATCTGTCCAGTCCGGGTCATGCCGGCGCAGAGACCCGATGCCGGCGATCCGATCCTCATGCTCAGCCAGCACCATCAGTGCCCGCTGGTAGCCGACGGTGTAGCCGCCCTTTTCGAAGACCGCCATGACCTCAGGGCGCGTCAAATCGTACTTCAAGAACAGCCGGTCATCCGGTGGCAACTGCGCGAAGAATGTCTGGACTCGATCAGCATCGCCGGCCTCCATCAGCCTCAACCTGACCCGAGTGCCGTCCTCCAGTTCCTCGTACTTCAGGAAATCTTCACCGTCCATGCGCTCTCCTTGTGCGGCGTTCTTACATGTAAATGCCACCATTGATGTTCAATGTTTGGCCAGTGATGTAGTCCCCGGTGCTACCGACCAGGTATAAGACTGCCTGGGCAACTTCCTCAGGTCGCCCAAAGCGCTGTAGTGGAATACGCTGAATAATAGCGTCCTTCACTTTGTCAGGCAGTTCGGTGACCATGTCAGTCTCGATGAAGCCCGGGCAAACTGCATTCACCAGGATGCCAAAGCGAGCACCCTCCAGGGCTGCGGACTTGGTAAAGCCGATGATGCCGGCATTGGCTGCCGCGTAGTTCGCCTGACCAAAGTTACCCATCTGCCCGATCACGGAGCTGATGTTTACGATGCGCCCACGTCGCCTCTCAATCATGTGCGGCCACACCGCCGCCGTGCAGTTGAAGACGCTGTCGAGTTTGGCCTGGATCACAGCCTGCCACATGTCCGGCGACATGTTTTTCAGAGTCCGATCACGGTTGATGCCGGCGTTGTTGACCAGGATGTCAATCTGCCCAAACCGCTCCAGCGTTTTGCCAACCATGGCATCCACCTGATGTCGCTGAGTCACATCGGCCTGTACGACAAGCGTCTCCACGCCAAAAGCCTTCAGTTCCTCGGCGGCCGCCCTGGCCCTGCTTTCGCTGCGCACGTAGTTAATGACAACACTGGCGCCGTTCTCGGCCAGCTTGCCGGCGATGGCACGTCCGATCCCACGTGAGCTACCGGTCACGATGGCCACCTGGCCATTCAGCTCCCTCATTCCAGACCTCCATCACTTCACCTGGCTGCTGGCGGTTTTCCACGTCCTGTACTTGAACGGAATGCGGTCTACCAGGACAACCGCTTTGCCAGCCACAACCAGCTCATCGTTCTGATTATAGCAGTTCGTCGAGAGCGTGACAATTGGTTTGTCTTCACGCACGTGCAATACTTCGGCGACCGCGGTAATGGTATCTCCAATATAAACTGGATGCCGGAAATCAAGCTCCTGGCGCAGGTAGATGGTGCCCGGTCCTGGGAGCTTCATCCCCATCACAGCCGAGATTAGCCCCGTGACCAGCATACCATGGACGATGCGCGTGCCAAAACGAGTCTGCTTGGCGAATTCCTCATCAATGTGGAAGGGATTCATATCGCCAGTAGAGCCGGCAAACAGGATAACGTCTGTCTCGGTGATTGTCTTCGTGAACGAAGCCTTTTGTCCAACCTCGATTTTTGCTTGCGGTTGCGTTTCTGCGATCAATTTCGCCTGCCTCCTCTCTATTGTCCCGGTGATGAAAAAACTATGGAGCGGGGCGTTGCCGTTCCGACATAGAGCCGACTCGGGTTCAGACACATGTGCGGTGGCCGTCAAGTATTCTAGTGGCGCTAAGTTACGAGAGAGTTACACCTCACAACACGTAGCGATGGCCGGCCCGCAGTGCAGAGGAGTATCGCGCGTGCCCGGCCGGACCATCGGGTTTGCAGAAGTGGATACTGTACTTACCTTTGATCTCCGGATGCCGGGCCGGGTATTCCCGGTGGATAGTCTCGATGATCGCCTCCCTTTGCGAAGGATCAGACAGGCCGATGCAGCAGCCCCGGAAGCCGGCCCCGCTGAACCGCGCACCGTACACCCCTGGACAGTTGTTCAGGATTTCGTACAGCGAGATCAGATGAGGACAGCCGCACTCGTAGTTGACGATCGAGCTATGACCAGACTGAGCCATCAGATAACCGAATTCCACCAGATTCCCGCTGGTCCAGGCCGCGACCCCGCGCTGAACACGTTCCATTTCGGTGAAGAAATGACGGGCGCGCTTGCGAAGAGGTACCGGTAAGCGACGATGATAGTCACCGAACACCTCTGGCGGGACCATCCGTAGCCGGGGTGAAGGAGGCACAGGATGTCCAGCCCACTCCAGCAACATCCGGGCAGCCGTTTGGCATTGGAATACTCGCTCATTGTAATCGGTGCCCACCAATGCCCTTGTCAGTCCAGAGTAAACGACCAGAATATCAAAATCATTCCGGTCGAGAGGAGACGGAACGTGAGCATAATCCACGGTGTGACAGTCCAGAAAGGTCAGATGCTCATGATCACTAAGTAGAATGATCGACTGATCAAGAATGCCGTTGTTTAATCCGATGTACTCATTCTCGATATACCGATCTAGCTCGATGTTCTCCATCGGTGTGACATCCAGGTCGTTGACGTCCTCCAAAGCCAGGAGATAGGCCACACCCACAGCCGCCGATGAACTCAACCCGCCAATTGGCATCTCGCCGGAAATGACACCGTCGATGCCGCAGTATAACCTGTATCGCTGCTGCAACGCCACGACAGCACCACACACGTAGTTCCCCCACAGGGGCTCACCCCTGGGCGGCACATCATCAAGGCGAAAGGCAACCGGGGGTGAGAAGTTGAGGCTATGGATGCGCATCTCCCGCGCCCGATTGGGTATGTAGGCCAGGAGAATGGTGGCATTGATGGTCATCCCAGTTACCTGACCACACTGGTGATCGATATGCGCGCCAAGAGGACAGATCCGCAGTGGAACACGGACGAGACGCACGTCTTCACAATTGGCGCCAAACAGGCGTTGGACAGTTGTTACCAGATTGTAGGCTCGATGTTTTTCCTTTTCCACAGTGCCCCCTGCCGAAGAGGTGGAGTTACCCACCGTGGATAGTTTATTCAGTTTTGGCGGATTGTCAAAACGCGAGGTTGACAGCATGCCGGCTCCGTGTCATCATTAAGCTGAACCATCACCCAAACGGTTGAATGCGTCACAGGAGGTTTCCCGTGTCAGATCGCCCTAAGATTGTCCTGCCGGCTGACCGTTACTTCGACCCCGACCCACAGCAAAACGAAATCGCGCAGCACCTGTACACATTGGTCGCAGACCTGCCCCTCATCTGTCCGCATGGTCACGTTGACCCACGCTTGTTCGCCGATCCCGAGTACACGTTCGGCACGCCCACAGAACTCCTCATCATTCCCGACCACTATGTGTTCCGCATGCTGTACTCCCAGGGCATCCCCCTCGAAAGACTTGGCATCCCCCGGGCAGACGGTGGTGAGGTCGAGCAAGACCATCGCCGGATATGGCAGGTTTTCGCCGAGAATTTCCATCTGTTTCGTGGTACGCCCACCGGGATGTGGCTGACACACGAACTTCACTCCGTCTTCGGCGTGGAGGACAAGTTGACGGCTGAATCAGCCCAGGCCATTTATGATCAGATCGCCGGCCAGCTCGCATCACCCGAGTTCCGACCGCGCCGGCTCTACGAGCGTTTCAACATCGAAGTCCTGTGCACCACCGACCCTGCCACAGATCCGTTGGACCACCATCGCGCCATCCGCGCATCAGGCTGGGGTGGGGATATCCGACCGACTTTCCGTCCTGACGCTGTAGTCAACATCGACACCCCTGGTTGGCAGCAGCACATCGCACAGCTCAGCGACGTCGCCGGCATCGAGGTTAACAGCTATCGCACATTCATCCAGGCGCTGGAAGACCGACGAGCCTACTTCAAGGCCATGGGTGCCACGGCAACCGACCACGCCGCTGTGACCCCGTACACCGAGGAACTTACGGAGCGCGAAGCAGACGCCATCTTCCAGCGAGCATTGCACGGCAAAGCCAGCCCTGAGGACGCCAGACGTTTCACTGGTCACATGCTCATGGAGAACGCCCGAATGAGCATTGAGGACGGCCTGGTGATGCAACTCCACCCTGGTTCATACCGCAATCACAACCAGCGGGTGTTTGAGCGCTTCGGCCCCGACAAGGGTGGTGACATCCCAATCCAGACTGAATTCACACACAATCTGCATGCGCTGTTGAACAAGTATGGCAACGATAGGCGGCTTACCCTGATCCTGTTCACCCTGGATGAGACAACGTACTCACGTGAGCTGGCCCCGCTGGCCGGCCACTACCCTGCGGTCAAACTGGGCCCCCCGTGGTGGTTCCACGACAGCCTGAACGGCATGCGGCGCTACTTCGAGCAGGTCATGGAGACCGCCGGCCTG
>CAYYSH010000012.1:874-2265 GCA_964474265.1 uncultured Anaerolineales bacterium | reverse complement strand
GTACAACACCGTAGGCTTCAACGATGACACACGCGCATTCCCTTCCATCCCCGCACGGCACGACCTGTGGCGACGCGCCGCCAGCAACTGGGTTGCCGGCCTCGTGGTTCGGGGCATCGTGGACATGGACGACGCCGAAAGCATGAGCCGCGAGCTGGCCTACGGCCTGGCAAAGAAAGCATACAAATTCGACCTCGACCCGGTGACTCCTGGACATTGATGGCAGCCGGAGAACCAATGAGCACTCGCTCCGATTGAAAAACCCGGAAGGAACGCCTTATGTCAACACCATGGGATAGATTTGAACAAGCCGCGAGGCTGGAAGAGCCCGATCAGGTGCCGGTCGCGTTCATCGTGGATAGCCCCTGGCTGCCTGGGTACGCCGGCATCGACACCCTGGACTTCTACCTTTACCCAGACAAGTGGTTTGAGATCCACCGTGGACTGCTGGACCGCTTTCCCGATGCCGTGTGGGTGCCTGGCTTTTGGGTGGAGTACGGCATGGCCGCTGAGCCTTCCGCGTTTGGCGCCCGCATCCACTTCCACCACGACCGGCCCCCGTCCATCGAGCCAGTGACGACCAGCGCCGCCCACTGGGCAGAAGTGCCCCTGCCCGACCCGTACGAAGATGGGCTACTGCCCCTGATCCTACGCCTGTACGAGCACACCGAGGAGCGACTGCAGGCCGAAGGACTGGGCATCAAAATGGTGGCAGCTCGTGGCCCGATGGTCACTGCCGGCTGGGTGATGGGCATCACCGAACTCATGACCGGCCTCATCACCCACCCCAGGGAAATCAGCCAGTTTTTGGTCAAGGTGACGAGCCTGATTATTCGGTGGCTGCATGCTCAGCTCGAAACGTTACGCGCACCCAAGGGCATCATGCTGCTGGACGACATCGTGGGCATGATCTCCCTGGAACACTACAACGAGTTCGTCGCGCACCACCTCCGGCGCATCTTCGATGAATTCGAGGGGCTGATCCGCATCTACCACAACGACACACCATGCCCGCACCTCCATCGGGCGCTGGCCGAAGCCAACTTCGACGTATTCAACCTCACCCACGAAGTGGATATGGCCCAGGTGAAGGCAGAGATGGGACACCGAGTGGCAATGATGGGGAATGTACCGCCGCTGCACGTGGCCGTGCGCCAGCCACCCGCGGTCGTGGCAGAGTTTGCCAGGGCCTGCCTGGATAGGGCTGCACCTGGCGGCGGGATGATCCTGTCTGTAGGTGGTGGCGTCTCGCCTGGGACACCGGCCGAGAGCCTGGACGCCATGCTGGAAACTGCCCGCACCTGGCAACCGCCGCCTGACCCCGAGGCCATCGCTGACTGGACTGCCCTTCTGCGGCGTTACGACATCATCGGTGACGAGCAACCTGACAG
>CAYYSH010000012.1:0-864 GCA_964474265.1 uncultured Anaerolineales bacterium | reverse complement strand
TGAAGCGCCGGCAAGATGAACCGGCGACCAGCCTTGCTCGCCGGCGCCTCCGCAGGAGTCGGATGGTGAGGCATCCTCACAACACATCCGACTGGCCATACTGCTCAATCAGCCATTGCTTGTCAACCTTGCCGGCCCCCGTTTTGGGAAGCTCACTAACAAAGACAACAGATTTGGGCACTTTGTACCCGGCCAGCCGCTGCCGGCAATACGCCTGCAAATCGCCCTCGCTCAGCGTTGCGCCAGCCCGCAACACCACGATGGCCCGTCCGACCTCCCCCCACTTCGGGTCAGGGACGGCAATGAGCGCCGCTTCAGCCACGGCAGGATGGCCGTACAGGACACTCTCTACCTCAGCCGGGTAAACGTTCTCGCCGCCGGAGATGAACATGTCCTTCAGCCGGCCAACGATGAAGTAGTATCCCTCCTCGTCCCGCCGGGCCAGGTCGCCAGTGTGCAGCCAACCGTCCACGATGGCAGCCGCCGTGGCCTCCGGGTTGTTCCAGTAGCCGGGCGTCACGTGTGGCCCACGGATGATCAACTCCCCGACCTCGTCGGGGGCGCAATCTCTGCCATCTTCCCGCACAATCCGGACATCGATGTGGAATAGAGGAAAGCCGACGGCACCTGGCTTGCGCCGTACGTCCTCGGGTGGTAGCCAGAAAGTGTTGGGGCCGGCCTCCGTCAGACCGTAGCCGGTCTTGAAGTCGACGCCTTTTTCCCAGAAGCGCTCGAACACGGGCATGGGGCATGGGGCACCACCGCTGATGACCAGCCGGCAGCCGGAGAAATCCACCTCCGGCCACCGAGGGTGCTGCTGCATCATGATGAACATGGTGGGCACGCCGAAGAAGAGGGTCACGC
>CAYYSH010000011.1:19677-20896 GCA_964474265.1 uncultured Anaerolineales bacterium | reverse complement strand
GGTCGAAGGTATCCGACCGAGGCAAAGAGGCAAATAAGGATGCGCAAAAGGGGGCAAAAGAGGGGCTCGGTGGAACCCTTCGCCCGCCGCAGAGTGGAGGTGTTGGTGAGACGCTGATCCTACACCTTGAGCATATTATATACAGTTGACTATCTTAGTCAACTGCTGGCCGGCTGAACCTGCACGGCATCACGACCAACGATGTCTTCCAGACTCTTCAACAAGCTGAGGCAGTAGCGCGTGGTGTCATTAGGAAAATCCAGCTTAACGCCGTCGCTGGCGCGATCGCCCGTACCTCGTGGGGGATTGAGGACGATAAGGCTGAATCGGTCATGCCCCTCATATTGGGTTAGAACCTCATACAACCTGCCGATACGCTGGATGTCAGCCTCTTGATCGTCGGAGCGTTTTAGTGTGATGAACAGGTGGAACGCCGGCTCATCCCGCTCCAGTGCAGCTTCCGCAACCGTCGGATGGGCTGTCGGGACATGCTCCGGATTGGTTGGACCAGATGCCGGATGGCCATTGGCTGGGCTGGCTGAAGGGCCGTTTGCCTGCCTCGGAGGAACAGCCAGGCTGGGTGGGTCAGCCGGCTCAGGTTGGACCTCAGGGCCAGGTTCGACAGCGATGGGCTTGCCGGCGTCCCCGGCGTCCCGGCTTTCCACCGAAGCCACAGGCAGCGCGGAATCCGTCTCCCCCGGCAGCGATTCAAAGCGTGATCCATCGCCAGCAGCAGGTACAGCCTCGCCAGGTGCCGATCGCGCCGCGTCTGCGTACTCCTCTGGCTGATATAGCCTGGCCGTCTGACAGATGACCTGCGCACGATCGTTGCGTACATCGATCTTGCCCTGAACAACAACCAGGTTGTCCACTTCCCACACCTCTCGAGTCTGCTCCCATACACGGGGGAAGATGGTGACTTCAACAGTGCCCTGCAAATCTTCGAGCTGTGCAAAGGCCATGGGGTCGCCTTTGCGGGTGGTAATGCGGCGGACCGACTTTACCATGCCGGCCAGGGTGACCGGCTGGCCGGCCATGGACGTGTCGATCTCACCACACCGGGCCGTCACGAACTGATCCAGTTCATCAACCATCCGGTGCAATGGGTGTTCTGAAAGGAAGAGGCCCGTGAGCTCCTTTTCCCAACCGAGTTGAATCTTGTGTGGCGTCTCTGGCGGATTAGGGAGTGGGTCGAGAATGGAACTTTGAAGGGCCGCGG
>CAYYSH010000011.1:0-19667 GCA_964474265.1 uncultured Anaerolineales bacterium | reverse complement strand
CCGCGGTGGCTTCTCCACCGAACATGGTCAATTGTCCAACTTCGGCCGCCTGATGAGCTTCCTGGCTGACGCCCAGCATGCGATCGATTACGGCCAACAACTGGTCGCGCCGGCCAAATCGGTCAAGAGCGCCCACCTTGATGAGACACTCCAGCGCCCGGCGCTGCACCTTGCGCAGATCAACGCGCCGGCAGAAATCATCCAGGCTCTGGAAAGGGCCACCTTCGCGACGCGCCTCAAGGATTGCCTCGACCGGCCCTTCACCCACGTTCTTGACAGCACCCAGGCCGAAGCGAATTCCTCGTCGATGCTTGAGATTCTCCTCCTGGACAACTTCATCCGGCAAAACCTCAATTGTGAACCCAAGTTCGCTGTGATTGACGTCCGGTGGCAAGAGCTTAATGCCCATGCGATGGCAATCCGCTGCCACAAGGGCGATCTTGTCGGTGTCATCCCGCTCCACGCTGAGCAACGCCGTCATGTACTCGACTGGGTACTTGGCTTTGAGGTAGGCCGTCTGGCACGTGATCATCGCATAGTCAGCACCGTGAGCCTTGTTGAAGCCGTACCGCGCGAAGAACTCGATGTCCTCAAAGATTGCCTGGGCTGTCTCGCGAGGGATCCCGTTCTTGACCGCCCCCCGAATGAATTTTTTCTTGTGCTCCAGGAGCTGTTTTTTCTTCTTCTTGCCGACAGCCTTCCGAATCAGGTCAGCGTCGCCGGCATCATACCCAGCCAGGTCCCGCGCAATGCGGATGATCTGCTCCTGGTAAACGATGATGCCGTACGTCTCACTCAGGATCGGTTCCAGCGCGGGGTGTCGATACTCGACCTTCTCTTCGCCGTGCATGCGCCGGATGTAGTGGGGGATGTGTTCCATCGGGCCGGGGCGATACAAAGAAATAGCGGCAATGACGTGCTCAAACCGCGTCGGCCGCATCTCCTGGAGCACCCGGCGCAGGCCGGCACCTTCCACCTGGAAAACGCCGGTCACATTTCCGCTGGAGAGCAACTCGTAAATCGCAGGATCGTCTAGCGGGATGTTCTTCATGTCCAGCTTGACACCCTGATATTGCTCGATAAGCTCGGCCGCGCGACGCATAACCGTCAACGTGGCAAGGCCCAGAAAGTCGATCTTGAGCAACCCGATAGCTTCGACGTGTTCCATCGGGTACTGAGTGACTGGCAAGGCCTCGCCTACATCACCGCGGGTTGGCCGATGCAATGGCACGTACTCCACCAAAGGCTTGTCGGACACGACGACGCCGGCAGCATGGGTAGAGGCATGCCGAGCTACGCCCTCTAGACTCTGGGCTGTGTCCAGCAACTCGCGAACGTAGTCTTGTTCATCATACAGTTGCTTGAGCTCAGGTACAGCGCGGTCGCCTTCCAGAGCCTCCCGGATGGTAATGGGCATGCCAGGGATGGCCGGCACGAGGCGGGCGATCCGATCCACTTCGTTCTGTGGCAGATCCAGAGCGCGGCCGGCATCTCGAATGGCCGCCCGCGCCCCCATGGTCCCAAAGGTGATGATCTGCGCGACTTTATCACTGCCGTACTTCTCAAAAGTGTAGCGAATAAGCTGATCGCGTTGATCGTCGGGGAAATCCAGATCGATATCCGGCATTGAAACGCGGCCAGGGTTCAAGAAGCGCTCGAAAATCAGGTTCTGGGAGAGGGGGTCGATGTTGGTGATGAAGAGGGAGTAGGCCACAATGGAGCCGGCGCCCGATCCACGAACATTCCACCAGATGCCATTCTCACGTGCAAAACGACACAGGTCCCACACGATAAGGAAGTATGTATCAAAGCCCATCTGGTGAATGATCGACAGCTCATACTCCAGACGCTGCCTGATCTCCGGCGTCACCTTTTCATAGCGTTGAGCAATACCTTGCTCGCACAGGTGGCGGAGATAACTGTGGGGATCATATCCCTCAGGAACCTCGAAAATTGGCAGATGGTAGTTGCCGAACTCGATCTCAAGCTCGCACTGCTCCGCGACACGTAACGTATTCGTAATGGCCTCAGGGAGTTCGCTGAAAAGTGCCGCCATCTCCTGCGGCGACCGCAGGTAGAACGTCTCTCCAATGCGCATGCGATCGGGATTCTTCATCGTGGTGCTGGTCTGCACGCACAGCAGGACTTCATGGGCGTAGGAGTCTTCTGGGCGGATGTAGTGCACGTCATTGGTGGCAACCAGCGGAATGCCCAGGTCCCGGCTTATGGCCACCAGCTCCCGATTTACCCGATCCAGGAAGTCAATGTTGTGGCTCTGGACTTCCAGGTAGAAGTTCTCTTTGCCAAACACTTCCTGGAACCAGCCGGCCATCTCGCGAGCCTGCTTTAACTCCTCTGCCCGGATCAGGCGAGGAATCTCAGCCGTGGGGCAGCCAGAAAAGACAATGAGTCCATCACTGTGAGCCTCCAGAAGCTCGCGATCGACACGTGGCTTGTAATAGAACCCTTCGAGCTGCGCTTTGGTGACCAACTTCATGAGGTTCTTGTAGCCGGCCTGATTGCGCGCCAGTACAGTCAGATGATACGGTTTGCTGTCCTTCTTGTGCACCCGCTGCGTGCGCTCGCGCTGGGCCACATACAGTTCACAGCCAATGATGGGTTTGATCCCGTGCTTCAGGGCTGCCTTGTAGAACTCGATCACACCGTACATAGTGCCGTGATCGGTAATGGCCAGGCTGTCCATGCCCATCGCTTTGGCCTGGCCCATAAGCGGATCAATCTTGGCCAGACCATCCAATAGTGAAAATTCAGTGTGTACGTGCAGGTGAGCAAACTCAGCCATTTTGAGGTCTATATCCTCCAACTCTGCTCTGTTGAAACCAGACCACTTTTAGCCCGGCCAGGCAGCACACAAATCCAGATCTCGGCGCAGGTTGCAAAGGGCTCTCTATTTTGTAGATGAAGATGTGTGTGCCCACAAGATATTGTGGGTTCCGGGGGTACCCACGACTTTCGGGGTCGCAGTTTATTATAGCACAAAATCCCGGTCGATGTTAGGGTCAAACGCCTGTTTTCCTTAAAAAGCCAGTGAATTTTAAGACTTGCTTGCATCGGTCTTACAGAAGACTATAATCAATGCTGAATCATGCCAGAGTTGCCCGAAGTCGAAAGTTACAGACGAGACCTGAGCCAGATGCTGGTTGGCCGGCGGATCACCAGCGTCCACGTTGACTGGCCAAACCAGATCAGCACGCCCTCTGTCGAGGAGCTGACACGCCGGCTTCCCGGTCAGACAGTAATGTCTGTGGGCCGGCGCGGCAAGTACCTCCTCTTCGAGTTATCCGGCAGCGATACGCTGCTAATCCACCTGAAAATGAGTGGCCGGCTGCACATTGAGCCCGTTACAGCACCGCCGGACTCCCACGCACATGTCGTTTTCCGCCTGGACGATGGCAACGAACTGCGCTTTCATGACCCACGCAAATTTGGCAGGGTCTACCTGGTAGACGACCCGGGCAAAGTCGTTAACAAACTGGGGCCGGAGCCGCTGGATGAAGATTTCACTATCGAGCGTTTCGCTGAGATGCTGAGTCATCGGCGGGGCCGCATCAAGCCGCTGCTGTTGAACCAGACGTTTCTGGCCGGCCTGGGGAACATCTACGCTGACGAGGCGCTGCACATGGCCGGCCTGCATCCGCTCCGAACAGCCGATACGCTGGAACCCAACGAAATCCAGAAGCTCCACGCTGCAATCCGATCCACGCTCCAGCAAGCCATCGAACACCGGGGAACGAGCTTCGATGCATTCTACCTGGACACGCGAGGTGAGCGAGGGATGTACCAGAGCCAACTACAGGTTTACGGGCGGGCAGGCAGGCCATGCTACCGGTGTGGTACCCCAATCCATCGCACCGTCGTTGCGCAACGGGGGACGTACTTTTGCCCGGCATGTCAGCCACAACCGTAGCCGGCGTACACTTCGCTTATTTTGAAGCGAAACGAGCGTTAGGTTGACAGATACCCGTTTCACTGCTATACTAAGGGCCCCTGGTGGGATGCCAGGCGGTCTTGGGGCCGACCTCCCGTTGGACTCTCACGGAACCTGGACTCGTCCACAAGCTGAGTGAAGACCTGCATAGCACGTGAAGCGCGGTGCGGGCCTGTCGTCCCAACAAGGCCCAGGTTCGTCGATGGCCTTCGGGAGCCGCCGCTTTCTGTTTTCCCTTCCGGTATGCGACACCCTTAATGTAATGAAGGAGGAGATATGATGAAACACAAACGCAGCCTGCTCTCGCTTGTTCTCCTGGCTATAGTCCTCGTGCTATTGGCCGCCTGTTCGCAACCCACGCCTGAAGTTCGCGTGGAGAAGGTGAAGGAGACCGTCGTCGTCGAAAAGCCGGTCGAGAAAGTCGTCAAAGAGACGGTCGTCGTCGAGAAAGAGAAAGAGAAACCCTTCCCTGAAGGGACGGAACTTCACATCGTGCAGTGGAGCCACTTCGTCCCTCGCTTCGACGAATGGTTCGACAAGTATGCGCAGGAGTGGGGCGATGAAAACGGCGTCAAAGTGATAGTGGATCACATCTCCTACGCCGACATCGTTCCCACATTGGCGGCTGCAATCGATGCCGGCCAGGGGCCAACCATGATCCAGATGCTCGGTGCACCGTCCCAGTTCGTGGAGGGCTTGCGCGACCTGACCGATGTGAACATGAAGGCACAGGAACTGTACGGAGAGCAGGTGCAGAACTGCACGGCCAACTCCTATCTGCCTTCCATTGACAAGTGGTATGGGTTCTGCCATGGCTGGGTGCCTGATCCTGCCGACTATCTCGTCGAGCTGTGGTCTGCAGTCGGCTACCCGAATGGCCCCTCGACGTATGCCGACCTGCTGGACGGCGGAACGAAGATCAAGGAGCAATTCGGCGTGCCAGTGGGTCTTGGCATGTCACCCGAGATCGACTCGGAATTCGCCATGCGCTCAATCATCTGGTCCTTTGGCGGATCCATCCAGGATGAGAACGAGAACGTCGTCCTGAATTCGCCAGAGGTGATCGAGGCTGTGAAATACGTCGCCGATCTCTACCAGAACGCGATGACCGACGAGATCTTCAGTTGGAATGCGGCATCCAACAACCAGGGCCTGATCGCCGGCGAATTGTCCTACATCCAGAACTCCATTTCTGCTTACCGGAGCCTGCAGAAGATCGACCCAGAAGCTTCGGACAAGGTCGGTTTCGCACCCGCCCTGAAAGGCCCACGGGGAGATCAACACAACACGGCTCACGTCTGGCATATCTACGTTGTCCCGAACTACGTACCGGAAGGACCCGAGCTGGAAGCGGCGAAGAAATTCATGCTGGACCTGGTGGCCAACTATGACCAGGCAACTTTCAACAGCGAGCTATACGACTTCCCTGCCTTCCCAAGCGTCGTGCCCCAACTGGAGGGCTGGCTTGAGGCAGACCCCTTCGGTTCACGCCCACCAGACAAGCTGAAGATGCTGGCGGACGCAGTGAACTGGACGACCGCCTTGGGATTCCCGGGGCCGGCCAACCCGGCAATCTCTGAGGTGTACAACACCCACATCATCCCCGCTATGATGGGCAAGGTTGCTCGCGGGGAAGCAACGGCCGAAGAAGCTGTTGCGGAAACAGAAGCGCAGATCAAAGAGATCTTCCAGAAATGGCGTGATAGAGGGCTCGTAGGTGGCGGCAAGTAGGGAGTTCTTCTTGCTGCATAACACCTCATCCAACCCGACAGCCCTCCATGCTACCGGTTGACACTGGACTGGAGGTCCGATCAGCTAAGAACTGGGGGGCCTCCAGTCCATGCTGTGAGAGGAGATTACGACAGGATTGAATCATGGCTGTTGTAGAAACAAGAGGCATTAAGAAATACTTCGACGAGGTTCGGGCAGTTGACGGTGTTGACCTGGCTGTCAAAGAAGGTGAATTTCTGGTTCTCCTGGGCCCGTCCGGTTGTGGAAAGACAACCCTGCTGCGGATGATCGCTGGCCTTGAGAAGCCAACAGCCGGCGATGTGCTCATCGGCGGTCAGGTCGTCACCGACCTGCCGCCCAGAGACAGACAAATCGGCATGGTATTCCAGAGCTACGCTCTGTATCCTCACATGTCCGTGTTCGATAACATCGCCTTTCCCCTTAAGGCCCAACGCATGCCCAAGGGTGTCATCAAGGACAAGGTGGAGCGAGCAGCTGACCTCCTGGATATTGGGAGACTGCTCACGCGGAAACCTCGCCAGCTCTCCGGTGGAGAGCGGCAGCGAGTGGCATTGGCCAGAGCGCTGGTGAAGGAACCTACTGTTCTCTTGCTGGACGAGCCACTTTCCAACCTGGACGCCAAGCTGCGGGCATCGGCACGCGATGAACTACAGCGCTTCCAGCGCCGGCTGGGGATAACCACGATCTTCGTAACCCATGATCAGGTCGAAGCGATGGGTCTGGGCGACCGCATCGCTGTGATGAACCAGGGTAAAGTGAGGCAAGTCGGTACACCCCAGGAGATTTACCACGATTCCAGTGACACCTTCGTCGCAACCTTCCTGGGATCGCCACCTATGAACCTGGTAGAGGCGGAGGACTGCCTCATCGGCTTCCGGCCAGAACACTTCCTCCCGAAGGAGGTCACGGACGTTCAGGACTTGGAAGCGACCATTTTCGCCTTCCGCGTAATGCGGGTGGAATATCTGGGGTCAGATCGGCTCCTCTACGGTGATGTAGATAGCGCAGCAGGTGATACCAGGGTGGTAGCAAAGCTGCCATCAACGGTCACAGTTCCCATCGAGGCCGGCGCCACCTACGACTTCGTCGTCCAGAAGGCGCACTTGAGATATTATGACAAGACAACAGGTATGCGAACAGAGTCCCATGCCGTGGCGAAGGAGATGGCTTGATGGAAGAGGCAATTTACCAGAAGGAGGAACAGGCGGCTTACCAGGTCGTCAGGAGGAGCTGGCTGCGACAACTGGCAGATCGGGAGGGGGTTCTGGGCCCGCTGTTCCTGGCGCCGGCTGTTATATACATCGTGGCACTGGTTGGGCTCCCCTTCATTTTGGCCATCGCCTTTAGCCTGAGTGATGTCACTGTCGGGGACACAACCCTCGACTTTGTGGGCCTGGACAATTTTCGGGCGATCATCGGAGACAGCACCTTCCGTACTGCACTATGGCAGACCATCGTCTTCACCCTGATCGTCATGGTGCTCATCCTCGTACTCTCGACGATCCTGAGTGAGATTCTCTATCAGGATTTCCGTGGCAAGTGGCTGGCCCGAATGCTGATTATCCTTCCCTGGGCGACGCCTATCTCCCTCGGGACACTGGGCTGGCTGTGGCTACTCGACTCCAAGTTCAGCCCCATCGACTGGCTGCTGCGCAACTGGCATCTATTGGGAACGCCTGGTGCCCTGTTCGGCGCTCATAAGAACCTCTTCTACCTGGGTCGTACGACATTGGCACGTGCCTCTGTCATTCTGGTGCAGGTATGGCGAATTCTGCCGCTTGCAACGGTGATCGTCCTGGCCGGGCTCACATCTCTTTCCCAGGATCTACTCGATCAGGCGAAGGTGGACGGGGCCGGCTATTTCCGCACGCTGTTTCAGGTGAAACTGCCACTGCTGCTCCCTATCCTGAGCGTCGCTGTGCTTTTTGGCACGATCTTCACCTTTACTGACATGGCAGTCGTTTTCATTCTGACCCGTGGCGGCCCAAGATACGATACACAGGTACTTGCCCTTTGGGCTTATTTCAAGGGCGTCGAGGGCGGCAATCTCGCCCATGGTGCAGCCATTGCGCTCTTCTTCTCGCCTCTGCTGCTGGCGGCAGCAATCGTGATGCTGAGAGTGGCGCGACGAGCGGAGGTGGTGTGAGAAGATGATTCGTATCAGAGGATTGATTCAGAGGGTTGCTTTTTCCGGTTCGTTGATCTTCTTCGTTATTTTTGCAGCCGCTCCTTTCCTGTGGATGCTCATCACGACCTTCAAGCAGGACAAGGATTTGTACCGTCCAGCGAATAACCCCTTTCTCTTCAACGACCCACCAACGCTGGAGAACTGGAGACTCCTGTTAACCAGAACGAACTATCCCCGCTTTTTGTGGAATTCCACCTTCGTCGGGGTGCTGGTGGTGATTATCACGCTTGTCATCGCCATCCCGGCCGCCTACAGCCTGGCCCGGCTCATGGGGCGGTGGGGGGAAGGGGCCGGCATCCTCATTTTCCTTGTTTACCTGGTGCCTCCCACCCTCCTCTTCATCCCCCTCTCACGGGTAGTAGTCGCATTTGGTCTGAATAACTCTGTGTGGTCGCTGGTTCTGGTCTACCCGACGATTACTATCCCATTCTCCACCTGGCTGCTGATGGGATTCTTCAAATCGATCCCACGCGACTTAGAGGAACAGGCGATGGTGGATGGTTACAGCCATTTCATGGCCTTTCTGCGGGTCGTGATGCCACTCTCTGTCTCGGGCGTCATCGCGGTCGTGGTCTTCACTTTCACCCTGACATTACACGAGTTCATCTATGCCCTGACTTTTGTCACCGCTTCGGCGCAGCGAACCATCAGTGTCGGTGTACCCATCGAGCTTGTGCGAGGAGACGTTTTCTACTGGCAGTCGCTCATGGCTGCTGCCGCATTTGTCGCCTTTCCGGTGGGGATTGTATACAACTTCTTCCTTGACCGGCTGGTGGCAGGATTCACCTTCGGGGCTGTCAAAGGCTAGGCCTACAACGAACGAGTAAAAGAACAAAGGGCGAGGTGCGGGTTCGACCTCGCCCTTTGTTGTGTTATTGGTTCAGCCGGCGACGTCAGTGTCCCCCTGGTGCCATCTCAATCACCTCCAGGTGATCGGCATATAGCTTCGGGAAATCACACTGAGTGTCGAAATATTCGATTCGCCCGGTGATCGCAACCCTGTCGTTAATGTGTACCTCCAGTTCCAACTCGGGTACCAACGCCGTTTCAACCACGGCCGCCAGCCAGCCAGGAGCTCCGGGTTCACGCTCCAGGTAGTAAGGCGTACCACTGAGCTGCAGGCACCAATTTGGCTCCTGAGCCTCGCTCCACTTGCGCAGCCATCCCTCCTCGCCGGCCTGGAGCGGTGGGGGGAAAAAATCGGGGTAGTTTCTGGCAATGGCCGGCAGGTAGACCATGTTGGCGTCAATGATTGGGTCGGATGTACTCTGCGCCAAAGAGAAAGCCAGGCTCAGCGAAACGAGCACCGTCAGACCAACGCCCCAGACAAGATTGGGCTGCTGCCGCATGGGCAACCTCCTTCGCGGACTGATTGGTGCCTGGACTCCTGCCCTTGCCAAGCTCCCATATTATGACATAAACCGTGCTGATTGGCAAGTTCGAGCCAAACAATGCGTGGAGCAGGCCCTCCTGCTGGCAGGAAGGTCTGCTCCACGGTAAGTACAACCGGGGCAGGGCGGGTTGCAGCTATGGCGATGGCGGCGGGAACTGGATCGTCTCGCTCAGCAGACCGTTGCAGTCCACGGTCCGGGTGTAAGTGGCAGTCACGCCATCCTTCTCGACAGTGATCACGTAGTTCTGCGAGCCACTCGGCACCGTCGGGTCCCCGCCAGGTACGGGTAGTGTCCCGATGACGACACCCCCACTGTTTGTGGTATTCGTCTCGATCACCTGTCCGCCAGACGGGTAGCTGAAGGTTACCAGAGCATTCGCCACCGGTGTGCCGGCATCCGTGCCATCGGATGTGAACTTGAGAGCGTACTGGCCGAAGCACGACGCCGCCGGCAGCCCCGCGCACTGGGGCGGATTCGGACCCTCGAAGTCGAAGTCCTGGGTGAAGATCGGAATGGCTTCGTGTCCGCTACTCTCGTCTCCAGGTGCGTTGAACTGCAAGATGCTCTGGACTCGCTGGATCGCGACGGCACTCAGGCCAAACCCGCCTTGCTGGTTCGTGAACACACCGCTGATCACCACCGAGCCGACGAAGCCCGGATTGATAATACCCCATGAGTTGAAGTTGATGTATTCCACATTGAAGGCGCTCAGCTTCTCGCATACCACCTCGAGCAACCCGTTGGCATCATACAGATAGATGGCAAAGTCCGTGAAGCCCGGGTTCGGGTTGACGTTCTGGATGGCCAACTCGGTTGAGAGGCCGCGCCCCTGCCGCAAGACCGACGGGATACCGATCAGGCCGGCGTTGCCAGGACCCAGTTGCCAGTCGAACACCTGCGGCTCACTGAAGAGGTTATACGAGATGGCCTCCTGAATCTGCGAAGCTGTCGGATCAGTGTACTTTTTCAGGTGCGCCACACCCGCAATGGGTACGAACGGCCCACCGGAGCCGGCATTGTTAAACGGTGTCAGAGATTCCACCCGCACCGCTCCTACAAACTGACCGGGTAGACCGTTGATCACTGGCAGGAAGAACGTCTGTGTACCCCTCGGGCAGATATAATCCACCAGAGTGGTGATGATGTTGCCGCTTTCATCGTAGAAGTAGACCTTGACCGCGCCGTATCGGCTGCCACTCAGGTTCTGCACCGAGATCGAGGTCTCCCAACCCTGGAACTCACGATAGATTAGCGGTCCGAACAACACCTCACTGCCAGACTCGAAGATGGCATTCCGTGCCGCAACGCCCTTGTCGGTCATGAGGATATCCTGACCGATGTGGTCCACGATGATGCCGACCGGCTGCGATGTGCGAATCCAGACACTCCCCACAAAGCTCGGCCCTACGACGTCACTGACATTGAATTGTGTTGTCTCTCCAGGAGCCAGTGTGATGATTTCGGCAACCTGGGCTCGTAGACACTCACCCTGTTCCTGGAACCACAGTTCAACACCTGTGCAGTCCAGACCGGAGTTTTGGATGTATAGCCACGATGTCAGGCCGCCGGCATCGGCGTACACCACCGGCGCGTAGTACGCGAACCCGCCGAACACGGGATCGAACGCTCCCTCCTCAGGCCCGGTGATGCCGGTATACGCCCCAGACACTAACAAATCGGGGGATGGGGTGCCCTGACCTACGCGAACCACATCTACCGCAACTGGCTGACCACCCGTGGTCGGGAGTCCGAAGAAATCCACCCCCTGCCGATAAGCCAGATCGAAGCGACGGAACTCGTCGGCATTGAACGTCACATCACTGAACAGACGCTCACAGAACTCATCCGCGACATTGACAAGCTGACCTTGATCGTTGAGAATCTGCACCTGTGGGAACGTGTAAATGATCGCAGATTTAGCGCCAATTGGCACCTGTCCTTCACCGAACATCCACGTAGCGCCTGGTTTGATGAGACCCGAGCACTCGACCTTAAACGGGCCAACGGCCTGCGGTCCGCATGCTCCTGTCCCCTCCGGCCACAGGAGCATGATGGCACGTGTGAAATCGCTCCCCACGTTCTGAACCTGAACCAGGGTCTGACTCGTTGCCTCAGTACCTACGAAGGATAGCACGGGCAGTTGGGTTCGTGTCCCAGCCGGCGGCTCCGGCCATGGCGGTTCTGCCGACACGGGTTTCGCATTCCCAACAACAAGCCACATCAACGCAACCGCGAGCGCACACCCTAACGCGATATACGTCCGCCAACGGGCGAACGGGCGAACTAATTCTTCATTCAGTGTGATTTCTATCATCGCTTATTTTACCTCCTTGGAGACTGGCTACTGGAAGGTGGCCATCGGAGTTACAGAGGCAGAAAGATAAGAGTCCATCCGGCCTGAAACTCCTAATCTTTCAATGCATGTTCCGCCAACCGATCTCCCCTCATCCACCTTCCATGATCCACCTGCCGCCGCCTGGCTATTTCAAAGGCTCCCAGCGTCGGACGTTGTCGGTTTCCTCAAGCGTGTCCTCGATGAACTCCATAGGTCGTTCAAGAGACTGAAAGTAACATTTGTGTCCACTCTGGACATGCTGGATGCTACCGCGCCAGGCAGGGGGGTCGCCCGGCTCGCGCCAGATCCGCACCAGAAATGAGGCGTAAGGTTGCGCTTCCTCGAGCATTGTGGCTCTCCTCGTCCGAGTCAAAGCAACTTGTACTGTCATATTCAAGGTTCCCTCGTCATTGTTGTGTTTGATGATGTCTCGATGATTGATACGCATTGATATGTGACACCCGCTGGCTTCGGGGAAGGAAACTCCTTCCGCGAGGTCAGCAGGTGTCTTGCCCATGGTGCGGCGAAACTCTCAAAGAGTTGGATTGTTAGCAATTGCCCTCGATCATGACGCTTCCCCCTTCAGTCTAACCGTCGATAACGGTTTAGTGCCCAACTTTCTGGCTCCCAGTATAAACTTGAGCCGTCAGCGAGGTGCCATTCTGGCGTCAGAGCAGCGTCAAACTTGCGTCAAAGCCGGCTGTGCAGCCGGCTTCTGTGAAGAACACTTGATCTTGAGTGAGGAAGTGGATGAGGGCGCGGTGGATTTATAAGAGGGGGAGTGCCGGCAAGGTGGTATGGTCTGGAGCTCTCTGGGTCAACAAAACCGGGGGTCTTGGGCAGGTTGAGGGGGGCGGCGTGGTGTTTTTTACCTGCCGGCACTGCCTCGGGCAACGAAGGGGAGGTACGCCAGCCGCGGTTTTGGCAATGGCACACTCGGAGTCGGTGTGGGGGAAGGTGTCAGCGAGGGTGTTGCAGACGGGGTGACGGTCCATGTGGCTGTAGGTGTGGCCACAGACGTTGCGGTGCTGGTGGGCATGGGGGTCGGCTGCGGTGTAGATGTGGACGTGAGCGTCGCAGTGGGAGTGGGCGAGGCCGGCTGGGCCGGTCCTTCGTAGTGCAGGATGGCACCGCCGGCACCCACCGCCCAGCCATCGACGGCCCAGCCATCAGGGCCTGGCAACATGTAGATCCCGTACAGGTCCTGCACCGGATCATTCGCAATTTCCATCGGTCGCCAGTTAATCACCCTGACGGTTACATCCTCGGCAATGCGCTCGTAGTGAACCACAGAACTGCTTGCATCGCGATGCTTGCCCACCAGCCAGCCATCATATCGCGACAGCAGTTGGATATCCTGAAAGTCTATTCCCATGATTCTGCCATCAGAGTTTGTGATGGTGAACTGGAGCCAATGGCACGGTCGGTTCGGCAACGGATGATGGCATTCCCCGACGTACTCATCGGCATTGCCGCTGGGGCCAACAGCCCAGCCATACAGAGCGTCCGCCATGGAGACGGCGTACATCGGACCACCCCAACTGGATTTGTTCTCCCAGGTGCCATCACGGTACCAGAAGAAGAAGTTGATCCCCCGTCGCTCATCCTCGGCCACAATCCAACCGTCGGATGCACTGACCATGTCGATGGTCCACAGAATCTTGCTATTGACTTCCGTTTGCATCTCCCAGCGCCCGTTGACCAGATGGAGAATGTAGCTCCCCCGGCCATCAGCACCAGGCCGGCTAATCGCCCAGCCCTCGGGGTCGCCGGCATCGTTGACCACCATGGCAATGTCTGTCAGAACCGCCCAGGCCGCGCGTCCGAGAAAGCTTACGTCCAGCTTGGACCACTTTTCTCCGTCGTAGTGCACCAGCGCAGCCACATCGCCATCGCGATAGATCAGCGGCTTGTAGTCCTTGCCTACGGCCCAGATATTGTCTGGACCGGTGCCGGCAATGGCATGCAGGCGCATTTCGTCGCGATCCGCCTGCGGCAGGCTCTCGTCCACCGACCAGTGGCCGTTCTGATAGTGCAAGATGATCGCTACGTCGTACCAACCGCGGTTGCTCCCAAATCCGACTGCCCAACCCTCGTCTGGAGTTGGGAAGTAGACATCTCGCAGCTCAATGCCTTCGAGCGGAAGCGCGTCGGTCGGGCGTTCAGGCCAGGCAACCCACGAGCCAACAGGCACTGGTGTGACGACGCCGGCGGTGGATGTGGCCGTCGGCGTGGTGGTGACAGGGTCTGTCATCGGTGCAAGGCCAGATCCCGACGCGAGGCCGGCCCGAACCGGGCGGGTACCCATCCATCCCATCCATAGCAGCATGGCTATTGCCAGAATGCCAACAAGAATCTGTACGATACACCTGTGGTCTACCCTTGTTGCTCTAGCTTGCAAGGTTGCACTCCCCAAATGAAGGGGAACGGCCGCGCCATGGCCGTTCCCTGCTGCGATTTCTCCTGGTGAATTCCGCTTTTCGTTACGGCGCTGAGGGAATCACATACCTCATGATGAAACCGTCGTTGCCTACTGCCCAGCCGTTGGTCAACGTATCGTTTAGCCAGATCCCATTCAGTTGCGACCTGTACACGTACGTAGTCTGCACCCAGCGACTGCCCTGGTATCGGTAAATGGCGCTATCTGCGCGATCGCCGGTGCCGATGATTGCGGTGGCCCACACATCGTCAGGAGCCCGCACATGCAGCCCCGTAATGCCGCCGCCGGCGCTAAAGGAGCCGCTGATCGATACTTCAGTCCAGTTTCCATCGGCGAAATGGACCGCAACACCGCCATCGCCGGCTGCCCAGCCCTCCGTCGGCGAGTACATATCGATGGCTCGCAGGCCACCGCTGGCCCGATAAGTTGGCATTTCGGACCAGCGACCATTGTAGCGGTAGATGTAACCGTCCTCCGAAATGGCCCACCCCTGATCCGGGGCCGGCATATCCAACCCGGTGTACGGGTAACCGGTCCAACGGCTACTGATCCCGAAGCTCCACTGCTGGCCATCCCACTTCACAATGGTCCCGCTCAGATGACCCATTGCCCAGGCTTCATCCGGGGAGAAACCTTGGATAGCCCAGAAATCCTCATCTCGCCCGAGCATGTCCGGCGGCAATTGCCCGCCGATGCGCCCGAAATAGCCGCCACCGTTGGTAGTCCGGAGCAGGGTCTTGTTATCGCCGGCCACGAACGCGACCTGCGAGCTCACCACCGAAATGTCCCGCAATGTCTCGTTGCCCCACTGGCTCCAGGTCCAATTGTTGCCGCCATCACTCGTGTGTGCGACGAATCCCTCCTCGCCCACGATAAACCCATGCAAGGCGTCGCTGAATTCCACGTCATACAGGTCCTTTAGCGGGAACACCGGGAGGTTCACGCTGTCACATGCCGGATCAGGACTGGGACACCACACGCCAGTTGGAACCGGTGACGGTGTGAGCGTGGCGGTTGGCGTCTCCGTTGGCAGCAGCGTTCCCGTCGGTGACGGTGTTGGCGTCTGGGTCAACGTGGCCGTCGGCGTGGCTGTCACCGTGGGCGGGCCTTCGGTCGGCGTTTCTGTGACGGTTGGTGTGTGTGACGGTGTCGGTGTGATTGTCGGTGACGGGGTTTCTGACGGGGTCGGCGTCACCGTGGGTGGCTCAGCCGTAGGCACCCAGATAGGCCGGCCAAACCAATCCCTGGCCATCATCGGAACATACACGTTGTGGATCCGCGCACCGGGCACGGAAATCGTCGCCGTAGGTGACGGCGTTACGGAAGGCGTTGGTGTCGGGGTAGGGGTATGGGTCACAGAGAGCGTAGGTGTAATGGTTGGTGTCACTGTCTCTGTAGGCGTCTCGGTCGCAGTCGGGGTAGGTGTGGGGGGCTCCTTCGGGTGGAAGCGCATGATGCCCCAGCCATTTGTGCCGACCCACACATCACCATCCGGTGCCACCCGGATGACCTCGATATCCCTCGTCACCAGCGGTGAGTTGTCGGGCGTCCACTCTACCCACTCCGTTCCATCGACAGTGAGTTTAATGCCGCCGATTGCCCGATCTGCCAGGCCGTCGTCCTCTTTGCCATCAGGCTGGGCGATGTCCATACCTCCACGAGACGTGCCCACCCAGACGACGCCGTCCCGGTCGATGGCAATGGTTGATACCCAGCCGTCGTCTGGAAATACCCGGCTCGACCAGATGCCATCGCGGTACCAGTTGATCGCCGCCGGCACGTAGGGCCAATTGTTGATTAGCTCCTGCCGGCTCAAACTGCGGGTACCCCACGTGCCGGCCCACACTGTCCCGTCGGGGCCGGCCGTGATGGACATCACATACGCACGATTGGCGTCTACGGTAAAAGATTCAATCCCGTCCGCAGTTGTCCACAAACTCCACCTGCCGGTGTCATAGTCGTAACGGCCAACACCACCCCCAGAGGTGCCGGCGCCGGTAAAATACGGTGCGCCGGAAACCCATAACTGATTGTGGGCACAGTCGGTTGCAATGCCGGTGATCAGGTTCGATGGGAAGGTGCGGCTTGTGCGCACATTGATCGGTGGCCACCACTCGTCGTTGTCCAAATTGTGCGGGTCTCCATGGGTATCCACGACGTTGAGCCCCAATCCACTGCTGTCTCGCAGGCTTCCCAGGGCGATCCACAGTTCGTCTGTACACCCGACAGCCAGCGCTGATATTCGGTCATCGAGCATGCCGGCGAACTGACCTCCGGTGTTGGCGTCCGTGCGAATCGTCCACCGTTCCCCGTCGAAGGCGCTGAAGACGCTCAGTCCGCCATCCAGCCACTCTCCCCGGCGGGAATCCCAGGTGGCCGGCTGGGTGCCAAACCACACGTAGTCACCGTCGATAGCAAGCGCAGTGATGTTGTTGCTGGCCAGCCCTGTCCAGGGCCGGCGGACATTGTCGTCGGTGCTCTCCTTTGTGTACTGTGTCCAGATGTCGTCCGCAGGGTCTTCAGTCCCCCGGGTGTCCAGCAGCAAGGCTCCAACGCCGTACCGGCGCTCTCGCTTGTTCCCTGTCGCCACCCACACGTGGTTCTCCCAGTGGGTACCCTCTTGCCCCACAGCCAGGTCTGAAATGTAGTTGTACGGCAGACCCGAACTCGCAGTAATTAGCGGATCTTCAAATGTCTGTCCAGTCAGATCCAAAGCAGTGATACCATGACCTGTGCCATAGATTCCACCAGTCCCCATCCAGATTTTGCCATCTCCCAGGGTCATCGCCTGCACACGATCATCTGGCAGGCCATTGGCTGTGGTGATTATCTCGCCGGGGACCGGGTTACGGTCATTCCATATATCATCGATCTTGCTCAGGATGGTACCCTGATGGTCCAGCATGACCACGCCGCGCCCCCAGCCACTGAATCCGTCGTACGCGGCAAACCACACTACGTTTTGCCACATTGGATCGTCCGAAGGGCCAAAAACAATGGCATCAATGTCATTGGTGGGCAAGCCGTCGGTTTTTCTGAACTGCACGAAGTCCAGGGCACGATCCTCATCGTAGCGGAAGGCCACGACGCCTCGGCCCCGCATGACAGCCCAAACATACCCGTATGCATCCATTTTCAGTTGCTTCACATTGCAACCGAATTGGGTGCTCTCTTCGCAATTCCAGGTCTCCCAATCGTCGTCTTCCGTTTCAGGCGTGCCGGCATGATCTAGCCGGCTCAGCCCGCCATAGAGCTGCACCCACTGTCCAGGCGTGTCCTGATCCCCCTCACTAAAAACCCAATGCCGCTGAGTGGCCACCCAGACCCGATTCCCCGGCACCGGTAAAATATCTGTGATGTTGTCTGACGCCAGACCAAGCGTTATCTCGCCCCTGTTGCGCGTGATGGTGCTCTCAACTGTGTAAAGCTGGAGCCATTCGTCGTCGCTCGGGTCCAGGTTTCCTTTAGTGTCTACTTTGACCAGACCGCCACCGGTGTAGGCTTGCATATCACGGTCCCAGTACTGGCTGGTGCCGATCCAGAGGTAGCCGGCCTCGTCCATGGTGACTGCCGTGACCCGATTGGAAGGGAGATTCCCGCCTGTCGTCTCGCGGTTATAGGTGTACCAGTCATCATCGCTCTTATCGGCTGTGCCCTTGTCATCCAGGATACTCAGGCCATAGTCGGTGGCGAACCACTTGTGCCCGGCGGAATCAATGTAGATGTCGCGAACAGTATTGCCCGCGAGGCCGTCTTGAGGCTTCAGGAACTGAATGAAGGTGCGATCGGTGGTATTCCAGCGCACAACACCGCCGGCTCGGGTGCCGGCCCAGAGAATATCGCCTTGGAGTTCCAGCACGAGAATGTCATCGCCGTTGGCGTAGGTGTACCAGTCTCCATCTGGTGGGAATATAGCAGGGGCTTGAGCAGTTGTTGAGAGTGGGTATGCCGGCGAGGATGGCCAGCTCACGAGGATCAAACCAAAGATAACAACTGCGCAGAAGAGAATGCGAATATTCAAAGTGCCAGGTGTCGGGTGACGCTGATCCAAGTTTTCATCCTCCTGACGGGCAGGGCAAATTGACGGTTAGCCCTTCTATGGTGCCCGAGACTTTGCTCACCGCCCCGGAGCCCCCACCCCCCGCCTCTTCTGACAAGGCCACTAGCCGCCGCGAGCAGATTAATGTGCACACAAACAAACGCACCTGACAGGTCAGGCGCGTATATTCAGGCGATGATTGTATTGGCAGGGGCTGAAGTATAACAGAGGTAGATGCTCAGGTCAAGTTCTCATTCGTTGAATACGACGCTGAACAGAATACCAGGTTACGTGGTACCCGGAGTGAAGGTAGCGCGTAGACAAGTTGCTGGGCAATCGTCAGGAATGTGATGGGAAGAACAGAGTAGACCTTCGTGGTGTCGTTTGGTATAATTCTGTTCATGCATACACGAATTGCTCAACTCGCAGACAAGACTGTAGAAGCCACTACTCTAGTGGCCGTCCTTACGATTCCGCTTTTCTTCAATCCCTACAGTGCCCGGGTCTTCGAAGGCGAGAAAGTGAGCCTGCTTCGCGCACTGGCAACGCTTTCTGCCGCAGCATGGCTCGCCCGATACCTGGAGTCTCGTGATCATAGCACAGATCAGCCCGGTACGTCACTGTGGCGACAGCCTGTGGTTCTGGCAGCCCTGGTTATCGGCTTGGTGACAATCGTGGCCGGCCTCACTTCCATCACTCCCCGCCTGAGCCTGTGGGGCTCATATCAGCGTGGCCAGGGCATCATCACCACTCTGGGGTACCTGGTACTATTCCTGGCAACGGTTACGACCTTCGCGGGCCGTGACTCTCGCCGGCGACTGGTAGGAGTGACGCTGGCGGCCAGCCTCCCGGTTGCCCTGCTTGCCATGCTGCAATTCGCCGGCCTGAACCCTGTTCCACTGCAAAGCTTGGATCCATCCCGTGTGTTTGGTACCCTCTCCAACCCGATTTTCCTGGGCGCATATCTGGTGCTCGTCATCCCACTGACTCTTGCCCAGATTGCCCGCTACGCCATCCTCTCGCATGAGATACAATGGGGGGGGCTGCTGGCCTGCATTGTGCTGCTGACCTTGCAACTGGCTGCGGTTGTCTTTTCTGGCAGCCGTGGTCCGCTGTTGGGCGTAGCTGCTGGTGTATTCCTCTTCCTGTATCTCCTGGCCCTCCAGGCCCGCCGGCGGGGGCCAGCCGCCGGCCTGCTGGCAATTGCCGTGTTTGCTCTCATATTCCTTGCCCTATTCAACATGCCGAATTCGCCACTGGCACCCCTGCGGAGCGTCCCAATCATCGGTCGCTTCGGACAAGGGCTGGGTGGTGGCTCGGAGCAAGTTCGGGTGCTGATCTGGCAGGGCATAGTGGAGCGATTTGCCGGCGAACCCGGCCGGCTGGCTCTTGGCTTCGGTCCGGAATCAACCCACGCGGCGCTGCTTTCGACCTATCAGCCAGAGCTACGCCGGCTGGAGCCCGAGCGCCTGCCAGACCGGGCACACAACGTATTCTTTGAGGCGCTGGTGACCTCGGGGCTTGCAGGGGTCGTGGGCCTGTTGCTTCTCTTTGCAGCCTTGTTCTACAC
>CAYYSH010000010.1:0-21184 GCA_964474265.1 uncultured Anaerolineales bacterium | reverse complement strand
GGTTTGTGTGCCATTGGGTTACCCCACGGGTTATGTATGTGGAGAAGGGCGAAGCCAGGAGGCGTTGGGGATGTCAGTGGCCTGGTCATACCTGCAACGCTCAGCATCGCCGGCCTGCCACATGCTTCCACGCGAGCATGTAGCGTAGAGGCAGGTATGTCGCCCGGAGTTCAAAAGCAGTCGCGTGATACGTTACGGCTGCCGGCGCTAATTGAGGCTGCGGATGACAGCGACCACCTTGCCCTGGATCTCGACATCTTCGGGATCGACGTAGATCGGCTCTATGGTCGGGTTGGCCGGCTGCAAACGTATGCGGTCTCCTTCGTGGTAGAAGCGTTTCAGGGTTGTAGACTCCTCATTCTTCAACCATACGGCAACCATCTCGCCGTTGCTGGCAGTCTCCTCGCGCCGCATGACAACGATGTCGCCATCGTTGATGAGGGCATCGATCATGGAGTCCCCTTTCACCCGCAGTGCATAGATGTTGCGATCAGACTTACAGATGTCGCGGGTCAATTGGATGACCTCATGGCCATAGGGTGATGTGCTCTCGTCCAGGACGGGAATGGGCTCGCCGGCAGCGATGGTCCCCATGAGCGGTATCGAGATCACATCTCCGCCATAGATGGACGTGTCGTTGACAAGCTTCAATCCACGGGACACCTCGCGATCTCGCTCGATGAGGCCGGCTTCTTCCAGCTTGTTCAGGTTGTAATTAACCACCGAAGTCGAGGTAATGTCCAGCGCACTTCCAATCTCCCGAATCGTCGGCGGATAGTGATGCTCAAGCTGGAATTGGCGGATGAAGTGGTAGATCCGCTGCTGGCGTTCGGACAATTGCGCAAAACGCTCGTGGAAATCGGTCATGTGTCATCTCCTCACAAAATGGGTTGCCGGCTGATGTCGGTTGCAATTATACCACGAACGTGTGTTCTATGTCAAGCCCGATTAGAAAATTCGTTCGGAACATCCGAGCGAAAACGACTGCCAGAGTACTAAATTTGACAATCTCTGCTGTCTACATTATACTACTTTCTGTCAACCAGGAGCCCTGATTCTTCGCTGACGAAGGATCGGGGCCTCAAAATGCATGGGTGGGGGTTGTGGGTCAGATACGTTGGCCGGGCACGGCAGTCGGTGTGAAAAGGCCGGCGTGACCATGGCCTGATCCTGGCCGGCTCGCAAGGGTCTAGCCGGTATAACCGGCGTCCGTGTGATCAACATACTCAGGGTCAAATGCAACGCGATGTTTTCGGACTCATCCCTCAATACCTTATCCAACGCTTGCGTCACGGGCGCTGTCTGGACGTTCTGCTCACCCACTCCCCGCCGCCGGGAAAAGATTGCACCAGGTTTTCTGTGCGTTTAGTTGGTTCATAGAAGACGTTTCGGCCACGGTACCTGAGACATGGTCATCAGCACGTTCATGACTCTTGGGAAGTAGCTGGTACCTGTTGCTGTGAGGCACGGGGTGTTAATGCTTATGGCTACAAGGTGCTGGAGATCGAACCGGCAGGCGCGTGGTATTAAACGCGTAGGCGGTCTTGCTGACTACCAGACGTCTGGCGGATAGGCTCTTATCAAGGAGAGGAATTGTGCGCAAGCTAAGGTTTATACAAGCTGAAGTATTCGCCGAAACCCCTTTTGGAGGCAACCCGGTTGTCGTTGTGCCGGATGCGGCCGGGCTTTCCTGGGAGGAGATGCAAGAGGTCGCGCGGGGAATGGAGCCGGTTGAAACGGCGTTCGTCACCTTCCCGGAGAGTGACGACGCTGATTTCTGTGTGCGGTTCTTCACGCCGCGCACCCGAGTCCCTTTCTCCGGGCACCCGGCTCTTGGCACAGCGTATGTCTTGGCCAAGGAAGGCCGGTTCGACCTTGTAGAACCTATCACGAAAGTCGTGAGTGAAACCGATATTGGTCTGCTAGAAATTGACTTATACGTTGATGGGGACGATATCAGCCGGGTGGTTCTCAACGAGCAACCACCGGTATTCGGCGAGCCTTTTGAGGCGTTGGGAGCAATGGCCGGCGGTCTCAACATCTCCCTGGACGCCTTGCTCGAGGTGGCGTTGCCTATGCAGCGGGTATCCACGGGCATGCCCACACTGATTGTGCCACTCCAGAGCCTCGAGGTGGTGCAATATGTCAGACCGCATTTGGCAATCCTGGATGAGGTTTGTGCTGTGGCTAACGTGGACTGTGTGTTGGTGTACACCATGGAGACAATTAGAAAGGATGCCACAGCTCACGTGCGGGTCTTTGCACCACCATTGGGTGTCGATGAGGATCCGGCGACGGGCGGCGCTAACGGCGCACTAGGTGCCTATCTGGTACATCATGGGATCATTCCTGTTGATCCCATAACGCGCATCTGCTGTGAGCAGGGGTTCGAGATTGGCCGGCCCAGCCTGGTGCACGTAACAATTGATACGACCGGCGATGAACTGCACGTTCGAGTAGGTGGGCGCGTAATGCGCTCAGTCGATGGACACATCTTCTTTTAAGGAGTTTGCATGTCAAATAAAGGCGTTACTCCCCAGAGCGAAGACTTTTCCCAGTGGTATATTGACGTAATCCGTGAAGCTGAGCTGGCCGACTATGCGCCGGTGAAGGGTTCTATGGTCATTCGGCCTTATGGCTACGCCATCTGGGAGAATATCCAGGCGGCTCTGGATCAGCGATTCAAGGCCACTGGCCACAAGAATGCTTACTTCCCGCTATTCATCCCTTATAGCTTCATTCAGAAAGAGAGCGAGCACGTCGAGGGGTTTGCGCCAGAATTGGCGATGGTGACCATCGGCGGCGGCGAGGAACTCGAGGAACCGTACGTTGTCCGGCCAACTTCGGAGACCATTATCAACGCGATGTTCGCGAAGTGGATCCAGTCGTACCGGGACCTGCCACTGCTTATCAATCAGTGGTGCAATGTGGTGCGCTGGGAGAAGCGTACGCGGCCTTTCTTGCGAACGCTGGAGTTCCTCTGGCAGGAAGGTCACACTGCGCATGCTACGCCCAAGGAAGCCGAGGAGGAAGCCATTCGCATGTTGGGCGTATATCAGGATTTTGCCGAGAATGTTGCGGCAGTTCCTGTGGTGCCCGGCAGGAAGAGCGACAGCGAGAAGTTTGCCGGCGCTGTCCACTCGTATACCATTGAGGCCATGATGCGTGACAAGCGAGCCCTGCAGGCCGGCACCAGCCACAACCTCGGCGACAATTTTGCCCGCGCCTTTGGAAGTCAATACCTGGATGAGAACAACGAGCTGCGGTATGTCCACCAGACAAGCTGGGGCCTGAGTACCCGGTTTGTCGGTGCCATCATCATGGTTCACGGTGATGACCAGGGTCTGCGTCTGCCGCCTCGGGTTGCCCCCATCCAGGTTGTATTCGTGCCCATCTGGCGAACTGACGATGAGAAGGGGGCAGTCATGGCGGCTGTCGAGCGGGTGGCGCGGAGCTTGCCGGCAAATGTGCGTGTCGAGATTGACACCCGTGAGGGATTGCGCCCGGGCTTCAAGTTCAACGACTGGGAGATGCGCGGCGTGCCCGTGCGTATTGAGCTCGGCCCGAGGGATGTGGAGAACGAACAGGTGGTGATTGCACGCCGCGATGTGCCTGGTCGCGAAGGTAAATCCAGCATACCCATGGCCCAGGTGCCGGCACGGATCCCCCCACTTCTGGACGAGATCCAGAACAATCTGTTCGAGCAGGCCAAGACGTTTCTGCGTGACAACAGCTTCTACCCCGAGACGCTGGAAGCCTTTCGTGAGGTTGTGCCCGAGACTGGCGGCTACGGGTTTGCTTATGCCTGGTGGTGCGGAAGCCAGGCATGCGAAGACCGGGCCAAAGCCGAACTGGGTGGCACAACGATCCGCTGTATCCCGTTTGATCAGCCGGGTGGGACAGGACCGTGCATCTTCTGTGGCGAGGAGTCACATGAGCAGGCGGTGTTCGCCAAGGCGTATTAACAGCGTAACTGCCCAGCGAAGCTGCGTCTCAAACCAAGGAATTCACCTGGGAAATGGAGCCTTTCATCGACTATCACGCCCACACCACCTTCTCCTGTGACGCCCGTGATACCATGGACGCGATGTGCCGGCGGGCAATTGAGCTGGGGTTGCAGGAGATCGTGTTTACTGAACACGTCGACTTCGAGCATCTCGACAGTTGCTATCGCTATTTCAAGCCGGCCTCATACTTCGAAGCTATTGAGGAGGCTCGCCGATGCTACGGCGACCGCCTGCTCATACGCACCGGCGCTGAAGTTGGCGAGCCGCATCGCTATCCCGACGAGACGGCTGAGCTGCTCGAGGCGTACCCATTCGATTTTGTGATCGGTTCACTTCACTGGGTAGATGGCCGGCCCACATTTGGGCCGGACTTTTTTGCCGGGTGGTCACCACAGGCTGCCTGGCGCGCGTACTTTGAGGAACTCGTGCGTCTGTGCGAGGCCGGCGATTTCGATGTGTTGGCTCATCTGGACTTGCCCAAACGGCATTTTAGGCCGATTAACGGGAGCTTTGACCCTGAGCCCTACGCGGAGCTGATCCATGCTGCTCTCCAGAGTTTGATCCAGAGAGGCAAGGGCATCGAAGTCAACTGCTCTGGCCTGCGTTATCCAGTGCAGGAACCACTACCCGGGCTGAGGGTCGTCCAGTGGTATCGCGAACTGGGTGGAGAGATCCTGACCGTTGGCACCGATGCTCACAGGACATCGCACTTGGGAGAAGGGATCGATCAAGCAGTAAAGATGGCTCAGGTAGCCGGCTTCGAGACGTTCACGCGCTTTCGAGCACGTCAGCCGGTTGGTGTGTGAGAACAGGTGTCTCATACCGAGCGGGTGTCAGGCACTAATCACTGAGATAAGGAGATGAAATGATGCGACTGGATCCTCGCCCTCCCACCATGTCGGACGTTCTGGTTCCGGGTAGCAGTCTCGTGCGAGACCTCGGACTGGTGATTGCGTTCAGCCTGATTAACGCCGCAGCAGCGCAGGTGTCGATTCCCTTGCCTTTCACCCCTGTGCCCATTACTGGCCAGACGTTCACAGTATTGCTGACCGGAGCCCTGCTGGGCAGCCGGCTGGGCGGGTTAAGCCTGTTGCTGTATCTGGCGGAAGGTGCTGCCGGCCTGCCTGTGTTCGCGCTGGGACGGAGCGGCCTGGTGACGCTGCTTGGTCCGACCGCCGGGTATCTTTTCGCCTTCCCTGCTGCTGCCTTTGCCGTAGGGTGGCTGGCAGAGCGGGGCTGGGACCGCCACGTGTTGACTACAGCGCTGGCCATGCTGGCCGGCAACGTGATCATTTATGCCGGCGGTGTTCCTTGGCTGGCGCGCTTCGTGGGCGGACTCAGCGAAGCCGTGACGTTGGGCATGGTGCCGTTCCTCATCGGCGATGCGGTCAAGATTGTGTTGGCTGCTATGCTGCTGCCAACCGGGTGGCAGGTGGTCAATCGTGTGCGTCAGGGCTCAGGATAGGTCGATATTGTTGTGCGCAGAACACGATCTGGGTCGATCGCATTGAGCCGAAGGAATCGCGTGTGATTCGCCGGCGTGTGGGGCTGGTCGGGCATGGAACGAGGGGGGTATTGCGATATTGCGCCGGGTACTCGATCTCAATGAGTCCCTCATCCCCTGGCAAAAAATCTACCCCCGGGAAGTTGAGGAGCCCTGCTCGCCCCGTGATAGCCTGAACCCGGCTGCCATCGGGCATGACGAAAGTGACTCGCGCATCCGGCAGAGGGAAGTCCAGGCCACTGTTGAAGAACCCGTTAGACCCGCTGTTCTCAACGCGATCGACAAAGACGAACACCGTGATATTGCCCTGGCAGACACTCTCGGGGTCGCTTCTCTTACACTGCGGCCTGGGCTCTTCAGCGAAGGCCGGGGATAGCCCCAACATGAGCATGGCCAGCACCGCGACTAGAACCGTGGTTTGTCTTATTGTATTCATCGTTTAGCTCCCTGATGACAGGGTTCACCACATCAAGAGGGGCTTTGGGGCAGGCGCGACGCCCCTGGGGGAAGAAGCTGACACAAGATGGGCAGGGGAATCAACAGTGCGACAGCTCTGAAATCAGAGAATTTCGCCAGTATCAGTGTAACACACAAGAAATATGTCCCGGTCGCTGCTAGCTAAATAATTGGTAAACGATCCATGAAGTCGGGGATCACTGTCGTGGTCACATGATGTCACAGATGTGTTGCGTTCTGTTTAGCCGGCTGTAAACGGAATGTAAAAGCGACGGGCGTGAAACATTTGCCTGCTGATATTCGTATTGCAGCATGAGGCCGGCCAGTAGAGGCTTGGCCATTGTATCGTAACCGGCTATAATATCTTTGTGATCAGCGAACGCTTTGTTGCAGAGAACGTTCAGGAGAAGTACAAAATGGCAGATGAAAGAGATGTGGCCGGCCGCCCATTGACTGTGCGGACGCTGACCGAGTTGCTCAACAGGGCCCGGTTGGCCTGGCGTCTCTTCCGGGACGACCGGATATCGCCGGCTGTGAAGGCCATCCCGCTGGTCGGATTGCTGTACCTTGTCTGGCCGGTGGACTTGCTTCCTGACCTTTTCCCCGCCCTGGGACAACTTGATGATCTCGCTATTCTGTTGCTGGCGTTGAACTGGTTCATTCAGGCCTGCCCATCCGACGTGGTAGAGGATCTACGTGCTGGAACTGACACTATTTCAGCCCGATACACCGTAATTGACGACCATGATACACCAACCGCCTGAAACCACATTCTCCGGCTACGGAAAGACGGTCGCTGGCTTCAACTTGCCTCGGCCGTCTTTTGCGTTGCGACAGAAAAATTTGCGAGGGAAGGCAGTTCATAGTACAATTACGTAGAGTGCGGTCGGGCCCGAGGTATCATGCCTGACCGTTTGACTGATGGTCGTTTTCACTTGATAATCCGGTGGCATACAATTGCCGATTTTGTTGAGGTAGACGAATTTGGTTCGGCCATTTAGCTTGCGCGATATTCTGTTAATTCGGGCACTCCAGGACGCCGGCATTTCCCTGGACCTGGAGGGTGCTGTGCTGCGCCCACGTGCTCCGTTATGGAATGCCTTGCTGTCTCAAGTGCCGCTGAACTCTTATGGCGCTGCGACCTACGTGGTTCGGGATAAGAGCCAATCAGGGTTCATCCAGGCACAACGGGGACGGAGTCCGGCTGAGGATTTCCTGACCTTTGTTGCGCCGGCCCTGACATGGAACGACGGAATACCACACACCTGGCAATTGCTCCTGGAATCCCTGTGTCGCGGTCAGGGTGAACGCGGGGTGCAACGGGTGTTTGCGAAGTTGCCGGCTGAGGCCGAGCCAGAAGTAGATGTCTTCCGCGAAGTCGGCTTCCGCGTGTACACGCAGGAACACATTTTTCGACTGCCACCGCCTTTCAGCACGGACAGCGCCGCCGGCCCGATCCAGCTCAGACCGTGGGAAAGCAAGGATGCGTGGGGTGTCCACCGGTTGTACTGTATGAGTTCGCCCCGGTTCGTTCAACAGGCGGAGCACCTGCCTGGCCAGATTGGAGAATCTGCGACCAGCGCCTGGGCCCACGGAAACCATGAAGAGCGATATGTGTGGGATGCAGATGGCGAGGTCGCTGCGTATCTCCGCTTGCTTGAGGGTGAAAAGGGCCATTGGCTTCACTTATTGATCCATCCTGAGCACACGGACAAAGCTGATGCGCTGGTGAGTCTGGGTATCGCTCGTCTTGGACGATATGCGCCTCGGCCGATATACTGCGCAGTTCGTACTTATGAGACCGAACTGGCTCAGGCACTGGAGGCGGTTGGGTTCCTGGAGTACCAGACGCGATTTCTGTTGGTCAAGCAGACAGCGGTTCAGGTACGGCAGGCCCTTTTCGAACCCGTGCCTCAGGTCGAAGGCGCGGAAGCGGCACCAAGTGCCTCGGTTCAATTGAGCCATGGAAAGAGACGAGAGAAGCCAACACCAGCCCATTCGGAGGTGTTGAAATAGATTCTATGAAGGAGATTACTGACGATCTTGATGTCTTGCTAGATGTTTTGCCGCCGGCAATTGCCAGTGCGGTTCGTGAGAGAAACAATCGCGAAGATCTGCTCGAAGTCGTATTGGACCTGGGCCGGCAGCCTGAAGCCCGGTTCTTGAACGAGGACGTCATTCTGAGCGACGAAGAAGTCACAACCGAAGAGATTGACTACGTGGTCGAGCGCATCGGCGCCTTCGGCGGCGACAACCGCGCCGGCATCCCGCGTACTCTGCACCGCATCTCGGCTATTCGCAACCGGAATGGCCGCATCGTAGGGCTAACGCTTCGCGTTGGTCGAGCGGTGTACGGGACCGTTGACATCGTCCGCGATATCGTGGAGTCTGGCAAGAGCATATTGCTGTTGGGCCGGCCTGGCGTTGGAAAGACGACGCTGCTGCGAGAGGTAGCCCGAATCCTGGGCGAGAAAAAGCGTGTGATCATCGTTGACACGTCCAACGAAATTGGTGGCGATGGCGACATCCCACATCCGGCCATTGGCCGGGCTCGCCGAATGCAGGTCGCGACACCGTCCCTGCAGCACGAGGTGATGATCGAGGCAGTGGAAAACCACATGCCCGACGTCATTGTCATCGATGAGATTGGACGCGAATTGGAAGCGGAGGCTGCACGCACTATTGCAGAGCGGGGTGTTCAGTTGGTCGGGACAGCCCATGGCAACACCCTGGACAACCTGATGATGAACCCGACCCTGGCAGACCTGGTGGGCGGCATCCAGTCTGTGACCCTCAGCGATGAGGAAGCCCGCCGGCGTGGTACCCAGAAGACCGTCCTTGAACGCAAACAGCCTCCAACCTTCGATGTGGTGATCGAGATCCAGGACTGGGACCGGCTGGCCGTACACCACGATGTGGCTGCGGCCGTAGATGCCATCCTGCGTGGCCGGCCATGCCCGGCCGAATTGCGATACCGTGACGAGAGCGGCAAGGTGCGTACGGAAGAGGCCGTGCTAGAGGTCACATCCGAGCAGCCGGATGAGTTTCGGCGCTGGCAGCCTTCTGGCCCCATGCTGCGTACCGTGCGCGTTTTCGCCTACGGTGTCAGCCAGAATCGCCTCCGTCAGGCGGCGAAAGGGCTCGAATTGCCGATTGTGATTGTGGAAGAGTTGAGTGATGCCGACGCGTTGCTAACCCTGAAGAGCTATTATCGCAAGCGCCCGCAGCCCATCACGGAAGCCGAGCGCATGGGTGTACCGATATACGTCCTGAGAAGTAACACGGTCACGCAGATGGAGGGTGCCTTGCTGGATATCTTTGGGCTCGAGGCCGGGCAAGACCCTTTCGAGGAAGCGATGCGCGAGGCTCAGGAGGCGATTGAGCAGATCAAGATGGGGGTGCGGGACATGGTCGAGCTGCGCCCACAAAACTCCTACATCCGACGGCAGCAACATGAGCTGGCTCGCGAGGCTGATCTCATTTCTCACAGCCGTGGCAAAGAGCCGCGCCGGCGTGTCCGCATCTATCGCAACGACAGTCGATAGAGAGCCTATCACACAATGTTCATCACGTTTGAAGGGCCTGAAGGAAGCGGCAAGACGACGCAGATTCAGGCCCTTTACTCTTATCTGAAAGATCGTGGCTACGACGTTATCCTCACTCGAGAGCCGGGTGGTACCGCCATCGGCGACCAGATTCGGCGTATCTTGCTGGATCCAGCCAACCAGGAGATGTTGCCCGAGGCAGAAATCCTTCTCTTTTCGGCCTCTCGGGCACAACTGGTGGGAGAGTTAGTGAGGCCGGCACTCGCCCGCGGCGCGATTGTCATCTGCGACCGATACGCAGATTCGACCATGGCCTATCAGGGCTTCGGTCGTGGGCTGGACCTGGAAGCGCTCCGAAACATTACGCGATTCGCCACGGGGGGGCTTACACCGGATCTGACCGTGTATTTGGACATCGAAGTGGAGGAGGGATTGCGCCGAAAGCGGGCCGCCAGTCGGGAAGATGCCGAAGCCTGGAACCGCCTGGATCAGCAGGCTGTGGACTTTTACAACCGCGTCCGACAGGGCTATCTCGCGCTGGCTATGGCCGAGCCAGAGCGATGGTTGGTTGTGGATGCAGCGCGCCCGCGAGATGTGATTCAGGAGGAGATTCGCGGGCGCGTGGATGCACTGCTCAGTTCCCGACAAGAGCAGCCAGGCGGAGGGATCAGAGGTTAGAAGTCGAGGCTGTCAGCCGGCGCCTCTCCACCGAGATCTTCGCCTAGCTCGGGCATTTCTTTCTCGATTTCCTCTGGACTCTGACCCGATTCCAGTCGGTCGACAACCTCGTCAAACTCTGGGCCCAGATCCTCACCCATTTCCTGGCTCATCTTACGCATAAACCGGCCAAGGCTGCGGGGGTCTTCCTCGTCCAGCCCGGCGAAGTTGCTGGGATCAGCCAGAGATTCGAGCCGGCTCTCTTCGGAGCGAACGACGGCCACTCGGGAGATCAGCCGGCGCATGTTGTGGCTACCGCATGTGCGACACACCGGATTGAGTTCGTCGTTCATGCTGCGTGTGAAAATGCTGGTTCGACGACCGCAGTCTGTGCAACGATATTCGTAAATCGGCATAGCAGTGCCCTCCCTGTCAGCAATGCATGCGTGATATCTGCAGTGTTCGGAACTATCAGTGCCTGAGAATTTCGAGGAGCCAGCATCCCCAGATGCCTCTACGGAGCCGCATCTGGGGATGCTGGCTCCTCAGTTTTCCCAATTGATTATAGGAAAAAGCCGGCATCCGCGCAAATTGGCAGGTGCCAACTTGCCTCTCGCCGACATCGGGCTTTACCAAGCAGGCCGTTGACAAACCACTCTCGATCATGATATAATGGGGACTGGCTGAAATACCACCGACTTTGATCCGTCCGTGTCCGATAGGTCAATTACGATAATGCTCCCGCCCGCAGTTCAATCAAAGATCCTGGTTGTTGATGATGAGCCGGCCATTCGTAGTGGCCTGACCGCTGTCCTGGAAACAGCCGGCTACTCCGTAGATGCCGTGGATAGTGCTGAAGCGGCCTTGGACTATTTGGAGAAACGCCCGGTTGATCTGGCGCTTCTGGACATCCGGATGCCGGGCATGAGCGGAGTCGAGTTGATGCAGGAGATCAAGCAGCGCTGGCCACACGTTGCTGTGATCTTGCTGACCGGTTATGGCAGTCTGGATTCGGCAATAGCAGCCGTGCGGGCCGGCGCTGATGACTACTTGATGAAACCAAGCGGCGCTGAGACGATCAAGGAAAGCGTGGCGCGTGCATTAGATCGACACATGCGGGAGCGCCGGCGTAATGAGATCCTGGAGCAACTGCGTCAGAGCTTGAGCGAGCTCGATGATGGCCTCAGACCCCCCAGCACTGGCCCGTCTACAGTGTTGCGCGTTGCGGACTTGAGTGTTGATCTGCAACGCCACGAGGCGAGGCGGGGAACTGAATTGCTGAATCTGACCCCGACCGAGTTTTCTCTGTTGAGTTACCTGATGCGCCACGCCGGGCGTGCCATCACTCATCAGGAACTTGTACGAGAGGTTCAGGGATACGACACCGAAGTGTGGGAAGCGCGGGAACTTATCAAATACCATGTCCACACGTTGCGGCAAAAATTAGAGCCGGACCCATCTAATCCTCGGTACATCCACACGGTTCGGGGTATCGGGTACAAACTGGCAGTTGAAGAAGAATAGCTGGAGGAGGTGCGCGTATGGAAGATGAACGCGCAGAACAAGAGGAACAAGCGTCTGACCCTGCGGCGGTCCCCGGCACCCCGGAGCATGAAGCTCAGGAAAGTGCAGCGGAGAAGCTGATCGAGCGGCTGCTGGGTCAGGAGATTGAAAACGTTCTTACAAACATTTACGATGAAGGGGCGAGGCAACCCAGTAGCGCGGATCTGACGGCCGGCGTTCAAATACCGCGACAGTTGACGCAGCGGGAACTGCGCCTGCTCGTGCTTGCTCTATTTGCGGCTCTAGGGCTGGTGGTTCTCGGTTTCCTGGCAGGGTATCAATATGCGCGCCTGTCCAGCCAGGTGCAACAGCTCAGTCCTGTTCTGCGAGTGTTGCGGCCACGGGCGGCGCAGGTTGTGCAGGCGGCCGCGGCTGCCTCGGGAGCTGCTGAAGCAGACCTGGTTCGAGTTTATGAAGCGGCTGCGCCGGCAGTCGTCAACGTCGTCACCGTTACTGGCGAGGGCTTTACCTGTGAAGATCGGGCAGATGCGACTCAGGGATCGGGATTCTTTATTGACGAGAACGGATATATTCTCACTAACAATCACGTCGTTCAAGACGGTTTAGCATACTGCGTTGTGTTGGTCGATAGCCCGGATTTCATCCCTGCCCAATTGGTGGGTGCGGATCCGGCCAACGACCTGGCAGTGCTGAAGATCGACCCATCCGCCGGCAAGTATGCTACCGTCAGGTTTGGGAATCCGGCGCGACTGCATGTCGGCCAGACAGCGATCGCTATCGGCAATCCTTTCGGTCTGCAGCATACCATGACCGTTGGATACATTAGCGCACTTGGCCGGAGCCTGGAAATCCCGAACGGCAACATCATTCCGGGAGTGATACAGACCGATGCCTCCATCAACCCTGGTAACTCCGGGGGGCCGCTCTTGAACTTGAATGGTGAGGTGATCGGGGTCAACACGCAAATCTTCTCGCCGAGCGGAAGCTCAGCCGGCCTGGGCTTCGCGATCCCTATCGACTACGCGCGGGCAGTGGCGCAGAACCTGCTCGGAGGCTGAACAGTCACCAGGAAGGGTGCTGACTCTCTACACAGGCGGCTAACTTGATACCAACCTTTCATCAACATCATCCCAACACAGAATCTGATAAAACGTGGTAGACTATATGTTGAAAGGTTCCACATGCCGCGTAATGTTCGAATCGTGAGCAAAGGAGGTGAGCACGGGGAGAGCCATAGCCATAACGATAAGGTTTGGGACACCCCCCTCCCGCAGGAATGGCAAATGCTGCATCTCACGCAGATGACGGCAGTTGTCTGACGGTTCGATGTACGGATCACACGTTTCGCGGTCCATCATAATTTCGGAAAAGGAGGAAATTCACATCTAATGAGAAGCCGCGAGATACTTTTGGTCGTTTTGGTTGTCGCCATTGCGCTGGGTAGTGGGCTGATCGGTCTATACCTGGGCCGGAGCTCCGTCCAGCAGGCGGCTGCACCCACAGGACCGAGTGTCGGCGGAGCGCCCGTTGCCGCTGGCACGACCCGGCTCTACAGTGACCCACAGAAGTCCAACCTGGCATACGAGATCGACAGCAATGGTCGAGTCTACCAGGGGACAGTCCAGCAGGGCCAGGCGATCTTGTTCTTCGATGGCAAGACGGTCTTCCGCGGAGCCAACAGCACCGGTGAGAAGTTGTTCACGGTCAGTGGCAATCGCATCTATGTTGGCGGCAGCACCAACGGACCAGTTGCCTACACAGTGCAGAATGGTCGGGTGTATGAGGGCACCGAGAAGGGTCCCGTCATTTACACCATCGAGGGTGAGCGGATGTTCCAGGGTGCCAACACAACTGGGGACATTGTCTTCCAGGCGAATAAGGCACTGACGGGCAACGTTCAGTTCCTGCTGCCGATTCTGGCAGACAGGCGCTTCTAGTGTCATTTCGGTATCAGTGTTTTAGAACGGTTCATAACCCATACCCATCTTTCCGACAAGGAGGTTTTTCACAACAATGAAAGCTCGCGTGATTCTGTTTGCTATGCTGGTTGTCGCCCTTGTGTTGGTAGGTTGCGCTCAGGCGCAGCCGGCCCAGCAGGGCCAGGCGCCCGTCCAGGGCGAGGCTGTTGCTGCCGGCACGACCCGGCTCTTTAGCGATCCACAGAAGTCCAACCTGGCATACGAGATCGACAGCAATGGTCGAGTCTACCAGGGGACAGTCCAGCAGGGCCAGGCGATCTTGTTCT
Source organism: uncultured Anaerolineales bacterium (assembly GCA_964474265.1). Classification (GTDB taxonomy): domain Bacteria; phylum Chloroflexota; class Anaerolineae; order Epilineales; family JAANWY01; genus CAYYSH01. The sequence goes on along the minus strand of CAYYSH010000010.1, from coordinate 7,246 downwards.
TCGATGGCAAGACGGTCTTCCGCGGAGCCAACAGCACCGGTGAGAAGTTGTTCACGGTCAGTGGCAATCGCATCTATGTTGGCGGCAGCACCAACGGACCAGTTGCCTACACAGTGCAGAATGGTCGGGTGTATGAGGGCACCGAGAAGGGTCCCGTCATTTACACCATCGAGGGTGAGCGGATGTTCCAGGGTGCCAACACAACTGGGGACATTGTCTTCCAGGCGAATAAGGCACTGACGGGCAACGTTCAGTTCCTGCTGCCGATTCTGGCGGACCAGCGCTTCTAGTCTTGTTGATTGGCTTGGCCGTACGATGCTGTCCGTCAGCATCCGGACCTAGAAAGCCTTAGAGCGCTCCGTCTGGAGTCGCATTTTTGGAGCAAACTGCCGAGACCGGGGTTCGGTTGAGCCTCGGTCTCGGTTTATGTGGTTCTAACCCCCAACTCGCGTTTGGTTAGCTTGCGATGCGTGTGAGCCCGGAACTCCTGGTGATCGGGGGGCAGACGGTGGTTGCCGCCCTGATTACGATTGCGCTGCTTTGGTATGCCCGTTTGTTTCGGGAAACAGAGCGGCGCACTCGGCAAATTGAAGCGATCAACGAGATTGCGCTGATGATTAACGCCAGTCTGGACCTCAGCGAGGCATTCCGTGGCGTCACAGCCGGCACTCGCCGGCTTATACCGTTTGACCGCGCGTGCATCGCCCTGCTGAATGAGGAACGCGATGCATTCGAGATTGTAGCCACCACGGTCGAGTCGCCGGCCTCTGAGCACGAGACGCGTTCGGGTCCGCCCATGCATAACCACCCTACACCCCGCATTCCGCGGGAGGCTTCATCGGCGGCCGGGTGGGCTGTGAACCACGGACAGCCCTGGGTCTCCCAAAAACTGGCCAATGAGCAACATCGGCCGGATGCCGGCATTCTCTGGGCCAGGGGCGCACGCTGGTGTGTGGCGCTGCCCCTCTCGTTGCGCGGCGAAGTCATCGGAGTGTACAGCATTAGCGGCGCTCAGCGTGTGGACCTCGATGAGGAAACAATCGAAGCGCTTCGGCTGATTGCAGAGCAGGTTGCCATTGCCACCGCGAACGCTCAGTTGTATGCCGAAACGCGGGCGCTCGCTCAAGAGCTAGAGAAGCGTGTTGAGGAACGCACTCGAGAGCTTCGGGAGGCTCAGGAGCAGATCATGCGCAGTGAGAAGATGGCCGTGGCTGCTCAACTGGCTGCTGCCATTGCGCACGAGATCAACAACCCTCTTCAATCCATGCGCCTGTATCTGGAGTTGCTTGCAGAGCAGCAGGCCAATGGAGCTGCACCCAAGGAGTACGTGGATGTCATTCAGGAGCAGGTAGATCGGATTGCCGGCATTGTCTCGCAACTGCTCCGACAACTCTATCAACCGAGTGAGGAAGCGCTCACGCCAGTGCACCTCAATCGCTTGATCCAGGACCTCCTCGTGCTATTCCGCCGGCAGATTCAAGACCATGGTATTTCTGTTGAGCTGGCGCTGGCCGAGGACCTGCCGGCGGTTATTGGAGCCGCCAACGGACTACGACAGGTCTGTCTGAATCTCCTGCTGAACGCTCTTGAGGCGATGCCCGAAGGCGGAACGTTACGCTTAGCCAGCGAGTTGGTGGACAATAAAGTCCGTTTGACATTCGGTGATTCTGGGTGTGGGATTGCGCCCCACGAATTATCCCGCGTTTTTGACCCCTTCTACACGACAAAACCCCACGGCACCGGGCTCGGCCTGACTGTTAGCTACCGCATTGTTCAGGAACACGGCGGTCACCTGGAGATCGACAGCCGGCCCGGAGTTGGCACCACCGTCCGCGTAATCCTGCCGCTGGAACGGCCAGCCAGCGACCCAACAGCCACCCTTCACAAACAGCCGACGTAACCCTCGACCCCGGCTACACACGTAAGACCTCGGACTGATATACAATCGAATGGGAAGCAAGGACCACGGGGGTCAGTTTCCGTGTAAGTCATCGTGCCTAGGCCGCTACTCGCCAATGCTGGGTCCCTGCGCGATATGAGATACCGTCCGGCTCACAGAGGGTTGGTCTGTATGGCCTCTCCAAAAAAGCGCCGGTTTGGAAAAGTGGAGAACTTCCTCTATTATTCAATAAGCGCCGGCTATTACTTCCGCTATGACGCCAGGCACCGATGGCCCAAAAAAGTGGCCGGCAGCTACTCGTTAACCGCATTTCGACCCAGTGCCTGCGCGTTCATGTTAGGTTTCGTAGGTCAAGGAGCAAATGCAGGAGAACGAATCAGACGTCCATCCAACTCATGATCTGCTGGAACAGGTGGCTACCAAAGCTCTCACGGTTGAAGAGGTGCGCAATGGCTTCCCGGCTCTTTGGGCTCATTTGCAGGAATGTGAAGAGTGCTTTGCCGCCTTCAAAGAACTGTTGCGATTGGCTCATGAAGAGGGTCATCGCGAAGGTCACTCGGAGGAATCAGAAACACGCCGTGCTGTTGTGCTGACCGCTGTCGCCGGCCTGTTGGCCATCGCGCTATTGGCCGGCGGCTTCCTCTGGTGGCAGCAGCAGGCCAGCGAGGAAACCAACGTCAATCGCATCTATGCCAGGATGAGCCCCGCCGTGGCCAACATCCAGGTGAAATCGGCCGGCGTGACAGGCTCCGGCCTGGTGTTTGACAAGAATGGCTACGTGGTCACGAACTATCACGTGGTTAACGAGGCTGTCAACGATGAGGACATTGTCGTTCAATTGCCAGGCTTGGGTCAGGTGCCGGCCAGACTTGTTGGGTATGACATCGCGACCGATCTGGCCGTTTTGAAAGTTGATGCGCCGCCTGACCGCCTGACTGTGGCTGAGTTCGGGAACTCTGACGCCGTGCAGGTAGGTGATCTGGCCATTGTTATCGGCAATCCCTTCGGGCTTTCCCACTCTCTGACCGTTGGTCACATCAGCGCGGTCGCAAGACGACTCATGAGCAATGACATGTATGCTCCTGATGTTGCCGGCGTCTTGCAGACCGATGCCGCCATCAATCCGGGCAACTCTGGCGGCCCGCTGTTCAACCGCGCTGGACAGGTTATTGGCATCAACACGCGTATCGAGTCGCCCTCAGGCGGGTCGGTTGGCCTGGGCTTCGCAATTCCCAGCAATACCGTTCGCCGCGTGGCGGAAGAAATCATAGCACGGGGTTATGTTCGCCGTCCGTTCCTGGGAGCCGGCGGGCGACCGGTTGACGCGACCCTGGCCCACGATCTGGGGCTGCCCGTGGAGTACGGCTTGCTGGTTCAGGAGGTCTACCCCGGGTCGCCGGCTGAGCGCGCGGGCCTGCGGGCCGGCGATGGACCTGTCCAGACAACTTACGGCAGCGTGCAAGGGGGCGCAGATGTCATTCTGGCCCTGGACGGACAGCCCGTACGCAACCAGTCCGACCTGAACGAGCTTGTCGCACAGCACGATGTGGGTGACAAGGTGAAACTTGACATTCTTCGCAACGGGCGGCAGGTCACGATTGAGGCAACGCTGACCGAACGCCCCCTGCGGAGCCGTGAGGGAACGTAGGTACTACTTTTCTGGCAATTGGATGACCACGGTCTCTGCCTGCAGGCCGCCAGCCCCCAAAGCAATTCCCTGAGCCTCTATGTGCACACCGGGCTGTACATCAGCCAGGCTGGCGTTCCCCCCATCTGCTCGCCTGAACTGGGTCTCCGGCGTCACCGCGATCAGGTCGTGGCCCGGCTTGTCTGGCCGGATGACGATGATTTGCTGGTTCATGACATCGAGAACCTGGCCGGCCGTGGAGGCTGTGCTGCCGGGCTGTGGCTGTTGCGCCAGCTCTGCATAGATGCCCTCGATCCATGACAGCATCGTCCGTTTCTGCTCGTCCGTTGCCGGCGTTGATCCCTGGCCGGCAAACTCCAGCTCTCGCATCAGGTTGTCCGGCCCTCCTGGATTGTCCTCTTGCTTGAAGGTGAACGCGCTTAGCTCTTTCACCCAGTCGGCCAGTTCCTGGCGTTCCTCTGGCGTGAGGGTGGCTGTGTTAACGGGCTGGCCACACGTGTGATACTCGATGATGCCGCCAGAGTGGACCTTCACCTCATCACACAGGCCGGCAATCCCACCCTGGCGGCGGAACTGCATGACAACCGGTCCTGGCGTGGGAGGTGCATTGGCGGACGACGGCAGTTGTACCTGTTCCCGCTGAGGTGCAGACCCGCAGGCAGACACAAAGACCAGTGTAACGAAACCTGCAAGCAACAAGAAACGACGCATCATTGTGTTGCTCCTGAATGTCTGGTTGATGAAACGGCGTAGCTTATGGTCCAGGTGTAGAGAATTATCGTCCAAATCCACCCTAATATCAAGTGTGCTGCCAGGTGAAGCGGAAGCGTTGGCCGAATCGGCGGAGAAGCCGAAGTAGCGGCGTGCTGAATAAGAACAGGAGCATAGCGTTGCCGCCGGCCCGCCCCAGGTCCCACCACAGCGAGGTCAGGACATAAAACGTGGCATAGCGTTGAACGCCGCGCCACACCCCAAGTCCGGGTTCCCAGGTGATGCCCGCCTCCGTCCCCGCCGCGATGTAGGGCCAGAACCAGAGATTCATGATCACGCCGAAAAGAATGCCCCATCCGAAACCGAAGCCGGCCAGTACGACCGATTCTACTCGCCCGAACCGGCGCAGGTCTGGCAGCCAGCCGGCCGATAGCCCGGTCCAGCCGGCTGCGAACATCTGAAATGGAAGCCACGGCCCCAGGCCGCCCGTAATCACCGCAGACACAAACAGGCTCAGGCTGCCCAACAGGAAGCCGAACTCGGCTCCGTACGCGTAGCCGGCCAGGATGGGCAGCACGAACACCGCACTAAATCCCAGCGGACCGGGAATGAGCCGCAATGCGGCATTCACGGCAGTGAGGACACCGAGTACGGCGATCATCTTTGAGTTCATGCGATGCGTCTCTAGATCAGCGAAGATCAGGAGCAGGGACAGGGCCACCAGCACGAAGAAAACCAACGGCGCGTCACTCGTGTGCGCAGCACCCACTTCTCCCCTGGCCGGCGTGATGAATGGAAGCAGGAAAGCACCAACGCCCAACAGCGATATCAGCACCAGTGACAGGTGGCTCAGCCGTCTGGCAAGTTGTGCTGGAAACGGGCTCGAGCGTCGGTAAGTCGAATTCATCACTTCAGCCCTCGGCATGTCCGTCGTTGAAAAGCCGGCTGATCTGAGAGGCAAACCGTGGATGGTCACGCATAACGTCGCTGGTGGGGCCTTCTGCCACAACCTGTCCGTCCTCCAGGATTACCATCCGGTCCGCGACAGCAGCGACCAGTTCGACGTCGTGGGTCACCAGCAGGGTGGCGTGGCCGGCAGCCTGGTGCTGCCGCAAGATGGACGTCAACGTCGCTTTCTGACGGTAATCCAAACCGCGCGTTGGCTCGTCGAGCAGCAAAAACCTGGGCTCGCCGGCCAGGAAGGCCGCAATCGCCACCCGCTGTCGCTCGCCGACGCTCAGGTCCCACGGATACTGCTCTGCCAATGGCATCAAACCGAATGTTTCGAGCACCTCTCGTCCGTCTGGCGGGAGGTGCTGGCTACGTCGTGTGTAGGCCACCTCCTCCCACACGCTGTCGGCGAACAGCATCGCGCCGGCATTCTGGGGAACGAACCCTACCTGCTGTGCCAGCTCCTCGGTGGGGCATGTGCGCCTATCCTGGCCCAGAATCTCAATTTCACCCTGCTCAGGCTGGATCAACCCCATCACGCACCTCAGCAGCGTTGTCTTGCCGGCACCGTTCGGCCCCACTATAGCCACCGTCTCACCGTACGCGACCTCCAGGCTGACTCCTCTTAGTGCCGGCACGTTTGACCCATCGTACGCATACCACAGATCCGACACACGCAGCGCGACTGCCGAAGACCCGGTCGCCTGCACCCCCTCTTTGCGTGCATTGCGATCTGTGATCTCGAATGTGTTTACACTTCTGCCTGGCACCGTCCCAACTCTTTCTTTCCCGTTGCTCCTTTCGATATGACCTCGCGCCTCCTCGATGGTCAGGGGGAGTGGATGCCAGCCCAGTGTTCTGGCCAGATTCACGATTGGCGGGACCAGGTCTGATTTCTCCATGACGTCCCGGGGCCGGCCAATCACCGGCGTCTGTCCCTGGCCGGGAAAGTAAACTACTTTGTCTGCGTACGGCAGCACGCGTTCCAGGCGGTGTTCTGCCAGTACCACCGTTAGCCCGAGCCGGCGGTTGAGCTCGGTGACGGCTCGCAGCACTTCGTCGGCGCCGGCCGGGTCTAGCTGGGAGGTTGGCTCATCCAGAATCAGAACCTGGGGCTGGAGCGCCAGCACAGAGCCGATGGCAACCCGCTGCCGCTCCCCACCGGACAGTGTGTCTACCCGTCTCTGCCGCAGATGATGCAGGTCCAACACATCGAGTACCCAGGCCAGCCGGCGCTCGATCTCCGCACGCGAAAAACCGTGATTCTCCAGGGCGAATACCAGCTCATCCTCGACTTGCTCGGTGACAAACTGCGCTTCCGGGTCCTGGAAAACGAAGCCTGCAATGTGGGCCATCTTGCTCGTACCGTGGGCAACGGGGTCACGACCAGCAACTCGCACGGTGCCGGCGATCGTGCCACCGGTGAAGTGAGGCACCAGGCCGTTGAGCAGGCGCAGAAAGGTTGATTTTCCAGCCCCGGACGGCCCAATGACCAGGGTAAACTCGCCGGCCGTGAGGGACAGCGATACACCCCGCAGAGCGGGTGCCTTGCTGTCCGGATACCAATAACTGACGTTTTGCACCTCAATGAGCGGATTTTTGGGCACACGAACACCGGAGGCCAGGATGAACGGGGTGGGCTGGTGCATTTCTGTGTCTGTGCCTTGTTGCTCGCCCGTTTTCCGCCTGGCAACGAGTGCCGGCGTGGCCAACAAAACCAGTGCCAGCCCGATGGGCGGCCGGAATGCTGGCATCAGCACGCGAGGGTAGGGGCTGTAGTCCAGCAGACCGGGCCGGACAAGGGTCAGTGTGCCGACGACTGACAGCGTGATAGCTGCTGCTGCGATGGTTACTGCGTCTTCCATCCCCAGATGCTCAGCCCGATACCGCGTCCGTTTCTGGGCGGGTCCGGCACCCCATCCCGCGGCCAGGAACACCGCAGCCCCGAGCCCGATGAAAGCCCAGCCGGCCCACAGGCGTTGTGGCCAATAGCGCATCACAAACAGGCCACAGACAACTCCCAAGACCCCAACAAG
>CAYYSH010000009.1:0-21231 GCA_964474265.1 uncultured Anaerolineales bacterium | reverse complement strand
GGGACCTGGTGGCGTTCCTGGCCTCAGAGCGGGCCGGCTTTATCAACGGCGTCTCAATCCAGATCGATGGTGGCTTTTACAAGGCCGTGTACTGACGTTGCGCAAGTCAAGTCATTGAGGCAGGAGGAAAGGGAACTTTATGAGTACAGTAGTCCTATCGAAAACAACCTACCAGTGGTTGCAACGCAAGGCTCAGGAGAGTGCCCGAACACCCGATCAAGTAGCTGATGAGCTGCTACGCGAGCAACTTGCACCTCAACACGCCCATATCGAGATTGTGGAAAAGATCAGCGGTCCACAGGCTGTGATTAAGGGCACACGTATCCCCGTGAGCACAGTCATTGGCTACCTGCGCACGGGTGAGACCCCAGAGTCATTAACAGAGAATATCTTGCCGCATCTTACGCTTGCACAGGTCTACGATGCGCTAAGTTACTATTACGATCACCAAGACGAGATCGAACAGGAAATGGCTGAAAACACGGAAGAACATGGGCAGCGCTACTTGCGCGAGCACCTTGGGGAAGACGCCTACCTGCGTATAACCGGACAAACTAAATGACGGACAAGCCAATAAGACTGTTGCTCGATGAGCATATCTGGGAAGGGCTGGCCGATGCTCTCAGCGAGCAGGGATATGACGTAGTGCACATCAGTCGCACCGAGCGACGTGGGATAGATGATGAACTCTTGCTCGCATTTGCAACAGCCGAGGGACGAGCTGTGCTCACGTACAACATCCGCCATTTCGTGCCACTGGTCAAGCTTTGGTACGAGGCCGGCCGGGAACATGCAGGGGTAGTTCTATCAAACCAGTTGCCGCCAGGAGAGTTGCTGCGACGGGTACAAAGGCTTCTGGCCACCCTTTCCGCTGACGAGTTGAGGAACACAGTTCGCTGGCTACAGGAGTTCAAAGCGGATCCATGAACTTGTTTTCAAAGGAATGAGGGCTCCCTTGAAGAACCTAGACACGATTGCAGAACAGATTCTGGAACGGTTGGAAGCGAAGAATGCGGCCCGAGAGGAAGTGCTCCGACTCAGCCGGCAACTGATTCAGCATGCCTCGCGGGCCATTCGAGCAGCTCACCGCCGTGAGTGGGACGTCGCGGACAAGCTCCTGCAGGACGCCGGCAAAATTGCCAGCAACATTCGTGTGGCTGCAGCCGATCACCCCGATATTTTTTTCGCCGGATACACTCAGGATGCCCTGAAAGAACTGGCCGAGGCCCATATCACACGCGCGTTGATGCACAATGAACGCCTGCCCACACCGGACGAATTGCAGGTTGAAGACGCGGCGTGGCTCAACGGCCTGGGGGAAGCAGCCGGCGAGATGCGCCGCCATGCTCTGGACCTCATCCGTCGCGGTGAAATTGAGGAAGCTGAGCGTATTCTGGATGTCATGCAGGAAGTACATGCGGTGCTCAGCACGGTGGACTTCCCTGACGCGATCACGGGCAATTTGCGCCGTACAAACGACATGGTGCGCGGCGTGACAGAGCGCACACGAGGAGATCTGACGACGGCTGTCCGGCAGGAGCAGATGAAACAGGCTCTGCGCGAGTTCGAAGAGCATATCAGCCGGCTGAATCATGAAATACCTGATCGATGGGCATAATCTGATCGCCCAACTGCCAGACCTTTCTCTCACCGACCCTGAAGATGAGATGAAACTGGTTCGACTGCTGGCCCGTTGGCGGTGGCGGCACAAGAACCCACCGGTCACCGTGATCTTCGATCCGGGTGAGTCGCCGGTCTATGGCCGGCGGCGTAGACGGCAGTCGGGGATCTCGATCCGATATGCGCCTTTTGGTTCGAGTGCCGATATCTTGCTGATTCGGCTCATTGAAAAAAGCCGGCGGCCAGCCCAGTTGACAGTGGTGAGTTCAGATCGAGAGATTCAACTGGCAGCACAACGGGTGGGGGCGCACGTGATTCCGGCCGACACATTTGCAGGCGAACTTACAGCGCCGGCACCTCCCCGCGAGGAAACACCGCGAGACGAGCCGCTCTCGCCCGAAGAAGTGGAAGCATGGTTGGAGCTTTTTGAGGGTCGCAACGATAACTCTGAAACAGAATCCCACGAGTGAGCCAGCAGCCGTTCGCCAGCAATAGACATCTATGCTATAATCCCGGCATCACCGATTTGGAGCCTGTCCATCCATAGCATGTAGCGATGAAGTCGTATCGAGGAGGACCTGAATCGTATGGCGTACGTTATAACTGAGCTGTGTACACGTGAAGCTGACTGTGTGGACGTGTGTCCCGTTGACTGTATCATTCCCGGTCCTGAGGATCAGGGGTGGCCCCTGTTTTACATAGACCCAGACGTGTGTATCGACTGTGGTGCCTGTGTTCCGGTATGCCCTCCAGAGGCCATCTTCCCTGAAGCAGAAGTGCCCCCAGAACATCATGGAGCCATCGAGCTGAACCGCCGCTTCTTCCAGGAAGGCCCCGGCTACGCCGCCGGCCTCCCCTGGATTGATGCACAGATCGCTGAGTTGGAAAGCGCTGCCGGCGATTGAGAGCCTACCTGGTCCGGTCAAAGGCCGGCCAGAGCATCGAACACGGGGCGAGGTGGCGGTGCAGTGCCCGCTGTCTCGCTCCTTTTGATGGGTGCACAAGCTCTTTATGAGTTGCCAGTTGTGGGAGCATGAAAGTGGCTGAAGAGATCTCCTTTATACCTCTCCTGGTCGTCATCGGTCTCGCCTTCCTGGTCCCGCTGATGCTATCACGGGTAAAGGGCCTTGTCATTCCGATCGTCGTCGGCGAAATCATTGCCGGCATGGTCATCGGCAAGAGCGGGTTACGACTGGTGGAAGACAACTTCCTTCTGGAAGTTCTGGCGATCCTGGGCTTTGCGTACTTAATGTTCCTGTCCGGCCTGGAGATCGACTTCTCGGAAGTCTCGGGGCGAGAGACGGCCGGCAGACTATCGGGATTCCAACGTTGGTTCAGTAACCCTTTCGTGATCGGAGGCACGTTGTTCGCCCTGACACTCACCGGATCGACGGCAGCATCATTCTATCTACGCAGCCGCGGGCTCATCGACGATCCCTGGATTATGGCCCTCATCTTGTCAACCACATCTCTGGGCGTGGTTGTACCGGTCCTGAAGGAACGGGGGCTGTCCAGTGAGAGTCTCGGGCAGTTCATTCTTGTGTCCTCGCTGATTGCAGATTTTGCCAGCATCTTGCTGATCAGTGTGTACGTGCTTCTCCGGAGTCAGGGGTTGACTCTTGATATTCTATTAGTCCTGGTGCTTTTCATCGCCTTCGTCGCGGCCTATCGCATGGCCTATCACCTGCGGCGGCATCTTCCGGCGGAGCGCATCTTCGAGGAGCTGTCATCTGCCACGTCACAGATCAGACTACGGGGCTCGTTTGCATTGGCACTGGTGTTTATTGCCCTGGCCGAAAGTCTGGGTATCGAGAACATCCTGGGGGCGTTCCTGGCCGGCGTCATCGTCTCACTTCTCTCGGAAGGTGAGGGCACCATCTTGCGACAGAAGTTGGATGCCGTCGGCTACGGGTTTTTCATTCCCATCTTTTTCATCATGGTCGGGGTCGGCTTTGACCTGCCGGCCCTGCTCAGCTCTCGCTCGGCTCTGCTTCTGGTGCCGATCCTCCTTGGCATCGCCTACGCCGTGAAGTTTGTGCCGGCGTTGATCTACCGCACCAGGTATTCCTGGCGCGAGACCCTGGCCGCCGGCGCACTCCTCAGTTCCCGCCTGTCGTTGATCATTGCCGCGGCGGCTATCGGTTTGCAACTGGGTGCTATCTCCGAGGCGGTCAACTCTGCCATCATCCTGGTGGCCATTATCACGTGCACACTTTCCCCCATCATCTTCAACCGACTGGTGCCAGAGCAATCCAGGGGACGAGATCGCGTGCTTGTCGTCGGTTCACGCAAGAGTGCGGCACTGCTCACGCGCCGGCTGCGTGAACATGACCTGAATGCTCTCCTGATTTGCGGCGATGAGGATCAGCATCGACAGGCACTGGCTCTGGGCATCCCCTCCATCTGCCATTCATGTGACACCTTGTCCAGTGCCCTTCGGGAAGCAAAAATCGACCAGGCCAAAGCTGTCGTCGCCATGGAAGAAAACGATGAGGACAACCTCAGAATATGCCGCATGGCGCGGCAGGTGTACAGGGTTGAGAACGTTGTCTCCTGGGTGCGGGACCCGGCTCAAAATATCAGGTTCAGGTCACTTGGCGTGCGGGTTGTGAACCCTGCTTACTCCACGGTACTCATCATGGAAAGCATGGTTCTGAGCCCAGATGCGTTCTCAATGACTCTTGATGTTGACGAATTGCGCGAGGTGCGGGAGGTTAAGTTACAAAACCGCGATCTGATTGGCCGGCGTTTGAGCGAGCTCAACCTACCTGGCGACGTCATAGTGCTCATGATCGAACGAGGCGGAGACATCCTGATCCCTGACCGCGAAACGGCCCTGCGAGCAAATGACACGCTTACACTGGTGGGGGCCGACGGGGACCTGGATATTGCCGTTCGACTTTTCGCACGCAATGGGCGATGAGCTGAGCCCAGTGAGATGACACGCCGCCTACCCGGCGAATGGGTATCAGGAGACAAGGTGGCAGGCTACCAGGTGCTCAGTCCCATCCGTGCCTACATCAACGAGTTTGGGCTCTATCTTGCTGCACACATCGATAGCCACAGGGCAGCGAGGGTGAAACCGGCAGCCGGCAGGAGGGTTCAACGGACTGGGTACATCCCCTTTGAGAATGATCCGCTCCCGCTTCAAATTGGGGTCCGGGATCGGAATTGCAGACATCAGGGCCTTGGTATAAGGGTGCAGCGGATTCGAATATAGTGTCTCGCGATCCGTCACCTCCACCATTTTGCCCAGGTACATAACTCCCACTCGATCACTGATGTGCTCGACAACACTCAGATTGTGTGCGATGAACAGATAGGTCAGCCCCATGTCCCGTTGCAGGTCTCGCAACAGGTTGAGCACCTGGGACTGGATAGAAACGTCCAATGCCGATACAGGTTCGTCACAGACAATAAACTTAGGCTTCAGGGCCAGTGCCCGGGCAATACCAATGCGCTGGCGTTGACCACCAGAGAATTCGTGAGGGAAACGTCGGGCATGCTCAGGATGAAGCCCCACCTTCATCAGGCTGTCCTGAACGATCCGACGCCGCTCTGTCCTGTCGCCTATCCCATGTACCAGCAACCCCTCGGCAATGGTATCACCGATGGGCATGCGCGGGTCCAGCGATGAGAAAGGGTCCTGGAAGATAATTTGCATGTCCCGGCGCAATTCTTTTAGCTCTCGCTCACTCGCGGCAAAGACATCTTTACCATCAAAGAAGACCTTGCCGGCGGTGGCCGGGATCAGTCTCAGGATCGTGCGCCCGATTGTGGTCTTTCCACAACCGCTCTCCCCCACTAATCCGAAGGTCTCGCCTCGTCGGATGGTGAAGCTCACATCGTCAACAGCCTTTACCCAGGCCTGTACACGTTGAAGAAAGCCGCCCCTTACAGGAAAATATTTTACCAGATTCTTGACCTCAATGAGATCGTGTCCGTTCTGCGTCATCGTAGCTCCTGAAAACACACAACTCTATACCATCACCACTTCATCTTGCAGCGGCGCTTGATGTTCATGCTCCGGGGCATTCTGATAAAGCCAGCACCGTACCATGTGCTCGCGATCTATCTGTCGCATTTCCGGGTCTGCCTGAGTACAAATCTCTAATCCATACTCAACACGAGCACGACAGCGGGGGGCAAAGTGGCAGCCAGGTGGCAGGTTGATCAGGTTCGGCACCGAGCCCGGAATCACCTCAAGTTCGTCCTTGATCATGCCCAAGACCGGGATCGAGCGCAGCAGGGCCTGGGTATAGGGATGTTTAGCATTCGAGAAGATTGTATTGACATCAGCGTATTCTACGATCTGGCCGGCATACATGACAGCCACCGTGTCGGCCATCTCGGCTACCACCCCCAAATCGTGCGTGATGAAAACAATAGAAGTCCCGATTCGCTCCTTCAGCTCGCGCATCAAGTCGAGAATTTGGGCCTGGATCGTGACATCCAGCGCCGTCGTTGGCTCATCGGCGATCAGGAGATCAGCGTTGGCTGCCAGCGCCATGGCAATCATCACCCGCTGAGCCATGCCGCCTGAGAGTTCGTGGGGGAAAGATTCGGCTCGACGCTCCGGCTCGGGGATGCCTACCATTTGCAACATCTGCACGGCCCGTTCCCGCGCTTCTTCTTTGCTCAGCCCCTGGTGAACCTCGAACACCTCAGCAATCTGGTCGCCAACTGTGAACACAGGGTTGAGGCAGCTCACTGGCTGCTGAAAAATCATGGACATCCGGTTGCCCCGGATGTGACTCATCTCGATCTCGGAGAGTTTGAGCAGGTCCTGTCCATCAAAGATAATCTGGCCGTCAATAATGCGGCCAGGCTGGCCAACCAGGCGCATGACCGAAAGGAAAGTCACACTTTTGCCGCAACCCGACTCGCCCACAAGGCACAGCGTCTCACCACGATGAACGACCAGGCTCACGCCGTCGACCGCTTTCACCACCCCATCTTCGGTGTAGAAATAGGTTTTCAGGTTGCGGATCTCAAGGACCGGTTGGGTGTTCGTTGCAGTCACAAAGTACCTCTTTCTTTCAGCCATCAGTAAGCACTGACCAGTAATCAGTTCAAGGGCACTGACCACTGATTACCGGACATGGGTTACTCATCATCGATCAGGCTTGACACACAAACCCTCTTTGTTTAGGTATTCAGCGATCAAAGGCGCAGTCTCCATGGGGAAGGACCCAGGTCCCGTTATCCCACGAGCGCGACCGAATACGACTCGGTATCTGGCATGCCGGCCATCCAGGGGGACAACCAACGTATCTACGTCCGAAAAAAACTTGTATTGGGAATGAATCCGCACAGGAGGTTCGTAAAAGACCTCCAGGGTCATCATTCGCGGGCTGTGCTGATACTCGTCGTAAGTCGTGTCCGAGAGACTGAGTGGATCCCAGCGCTTCGCTCCAGATAAACCCTGATTCACAAGAGCGGTAATATCTGAAAACGGAACGGTGCCAGGCTCAAGCTTCACGTCCCGGCCGTAGCAGTGGATCATCATGCCGGCTGGCTCTGCATCAAACTTCGGCCAGAACCACAGCAAATCCCCGGTATTCAGGGAGATCAACCCGTAGACGCTTACCACAAGGATCAGGGCGATTACTCCAAGTAACTGTACAATCGAAGGCGGAGTGTATTCCTGTTGACTGACCAACCGACTACCTACAACTTAAGACGTGGATCAAGCGCATCCCGCAGACCATCACCTACGTAGTTGAACGCCAGAGTACACAGGAAGATGGCCAGGCCCGGGAAGAAAACCTTGGCCGGCTGCGTCCACATGTCCTTCTGGTATTCGTTCAACATATTGCCCCAGGTGGGTACAGGCAACTGGATGCCGAAGCCCAGGAAACTCAGAGCCGACTCCAGAATGATCACCGAACCCAACGCCAGCGTGGCATCCACAATGATGGGGGCCAGCGAGTTGGGCAGCATGTGGCGCAGGATGATACGCCGGTTCGACATCCCCAGCGCCCGCGCCGCTTCGGTGAAATCCATGGCTCGCAAGGACAGCACCATACCCCGCACCAACGTAGAGCTCCCCATCCAACCAAAGACAGTGAGAATAATGATGATAATCACCGCACTACTCCACTCGCGCGGGATGCCGGGAATGGCGATACCACCCAATAACGCCGACAGCGCCAACAGTAACGGCAACAGGGGCAGGGTGATCATGAATTCGACAAAACGCTGGATCACGGCGTCCACCCAGCCGCCGTAGTAGCCCGAGATAGCCCCGATGATGGCACCAAAAGTCTCGCTGACAACCACGACGGTAAAGGCAACGAAGAGGGAAATGCGACCAGCATATAGCAGCCGGCTGAACACATCGCGCCCAAGCTGGTCCGTCCCCATGATGTGCTCCAGCGATGGAGGAGCATTGCGGTTCAACAGGTTTTGGTCTTTGATCGGGTCGTAGGGTGCAATGACCGGCGCCAGGGCGCAGATAGCCACAAAGAAAACAATGGTGATGAGTCCAGCCACAGCTAACTTGTGCTTTCGGAAACGACGCCAGACTACGACTATCTGACTTTCTTCCTGGACACTCAACAGGGTTTCTGCTTGCAACTCACTTACAGCCATAATTCACCTTCCGTAACACTCAGTTCCAGCGAAGCTTCGCCTCAAACCGACAAAGGGCTCTATTCCTCACGGACGGAAGGGAACACGGACAGCAAACAGGGAAAAAGAAGAAGTCCGTGTTCTCTTCTGTCCGTGAGGAAACTTGACTCATTCGTCTTTCTTGACCCTATTCAAAAATAACCAATACCCAATCCCCAATATCCAATCGCTCTGCATTTTCATGCTTCACAGAGCCCTGTCAGGGGCATGGCTACTTCTAATCAAATCTTATGCGCGGGTCCACGACGGTGTAGAGAATATCGCGCAGCAACATGGCAAACACTACCAGGATGGCAGTGATGAACAGCAAAACCATCACCACTGGCCAGTCATTAGCCCCCAAGGCCTGGAAGTACAGCCGGCCCATGCCCGGATAACTGAAAATCGTCTCCGTCAAAATAGCCCCGCCGAAAAGTGATGGAATCTGGAACACAACAATGGTTATCACCGGAATGAGGGCATTGCGCAGTGCGTGCTTGGCGATGACGACCCGCTCGATGAGCCCCTTGGCCCGCGCGGTGCGCACGTAGTCCTGGCGGAGCACTTCCAGCATGGAAGAGCGCATGAAGCGACTCCAGCCGGCCATGTACAGCAGCGAGAGTGCCGTCGTGGGCAGGATCAGGTGAATGGCCCGATCCACAAAACCGCCGGGAGGGGCATTGAGCAGGCCCAGCAAGCTGCCGCTCGGGGCCGCCCGAACGCTGATGATGCCGCCCGCCGGGAAGTAGGGTAGCCCCCAACTGCGGAAGGAGTACGAGAACAACAGCACCAACATCAACCCGAACCAGAAAATAGGCATGGCCGACCCGAAGAAGGCGAAAGTGGTGGCTGTGTAGTCCAGGCGGGAATACTGCCTGACAGCCGAAATGATGCCAATGGGCAGTGCGACGATCAGTGAAAGGATGGTTGTCAGCGTCATGAGCAGCAGCGTATTGCCCAGCCGGCTGCGAACCAACATCGAAACGGGTTGGCCGGCAGCAATCTTCCAGGAGGTTCCCCAGTCTAGCCGGAGCACGCCGGCATTGTCGCTGTGGAACCCGGCCCACCCACCAAGCAGCCCATACGGCCCCAGCAGCCAACTGACATTCAACCACGAACCCTCAGCCGGGCGCTCGGTCGCGTCGGGGATCGTGAAACGCGTGTCGGGAGTGGTTTTGACGGTTACTTTCCGAAGGCCGCCTATATCCAGCGAGATCGACGAGCCAATCACCCGAATGACCGTGCCTTCAATGGCGTTGGCCGGCCGGCTTCCCTTGGGCTTGGCTTCGATAGCGGACGCCTGAATGACATCCTCTTCGACCGGCTCGCCCGTGATCCACACTTTATAACCTGGCTTGATGAGAGCGATACCGGGATCTGTCCAGAAACGAACCTTCCGATTCTTACCAACTGGATACCCCTTCAACCCCAGATACATCCAATCGGCCCCCATCCAGTCATCGCCGATCAACCAGGCAACGTAACGCAGGTAAAGCGGTTTGTCCAGCCCCAGATACGCTTCCAGGCGTGCGATGTCGGCTTCACTGACCCGTGATTTGCGCTCGGCCGAGAGACGCAAGCCGGAGAGCGGGCCACCCGGCGCAACGTTCAGCAAAGCGTAAATTGCCATGGTGGACAGAAGGACGACAAGCGCCATTTGAATCAGTCGCCGCAGTAGATAATTCGTCATCTTTCAACCTTCCCACATGAGCCGAATAGAGGGATGGCAACACCCGAGGGTGTTGCCATCCCCTGCGATCTCCCCGCCGTCAAACCGACGGAGTACCCAGGCGGGAAAAGCCCGCCTCAAGCTCCCAAACGGCTGTGCGCGGGGTTTAGCGCTTCAGGTCGAAGTTCTCGATGTTCCACATCTCGCTGTTGGCGGTCGGATCCATGATGAAGCCCTCGACCTCGGGGCGGGTTGCCGCTAGCTTGGTACGCAGGAACAGCGGGACCACGGGCAGCTTCTCGGAGAAGATCTTCTGAGCCAGCTTGTGGTTCTCCTCGTATTCCGGTGTACCAGGCAAGGCTTGCAACGCAGCGTTGCAAGCGGCATCATACTCGGGATCGATGAAGCCCGGATCGTTCTGGCCCGACCAGCCGTTCTCCTCGCTGGGGATCTGGGTGCTGAGATACAGATCGCACGGTGGCTCGACACCCGTCAGCCAGGCGAAGGAGCCCAGGTCGAAGTGGCGGCCGAACAGCGGCCCCTCGGGGCCATCCGCGAAGTACTGGCCAGCCGGCAGGTTCTCAATGGTGAGGTCAATGCCACACTCGGCCAGTTGCTCCTTGAAGATCTGCATGTATGTCACCCGCAACTCAGCCGTGGTACTCTGCCACTTGAAGGCCAGCTTCGTGCCATCCGGAATCCCTTCCACGCCCTTGGCTTCCCGGATACCGTCGCCATCGGTGTCCACCCAACCGACCTCTTCCAGCAGCTTCTTAGCCGCCTCAGGATCATATGGCCATTTCTTCACATCCGGGTTGTACAGCGGGTGCTCCTCCGGAATGTAGGAGTGAATGACCTTGGATTTGCCGAACATCACCGTGTCCACCACTGCCTGTCGATCCAGGCACATGGCAATGGCCTGACGCACGCGTACATCCTCAAAGAAGTCAGGTCGATCGTAGGTCTCCACCGGGTTGATGCCGAAGTCCACGTGCTCCCAGACCGTGCCGGTGACGAACGTTGGAACCAGTTGGCCCTGTTTTTCGAGCTCAATCAAGAGTTCGGTCTGGCTATCCAGGTGCACAGTCTGGTCAACGATGTCACAATCACCAGCGACCAGTTGGGCAATGACCGGGTTGGGCTCCTCACCCACAAAGCGGAAGACCACCTTGTCCACCTTGGGTAGACCCTCGTCGGCCCGGAAGTAGTTGGGGTTCTTCACCGCTGTCACGTGATCGCCGGAGACCCACTCGGTGATGATGAAGGGCCCCCAGCCCATGGGCGTACGCGAGGCTTCTTCAGACTCAACGATCTCAGCAGCGGTCATGGAACCAAGTTGATGCTCTGGCAGCGGCGACCAGAAGTTAGTGAAGTAGGTGCTGTCCAGATAGCCAGGCAAACCAGTCCACACAGTAGTTCGATCATCGACTGCCTCGTAGGAGGCCGTGCGCTCGCCTGTGTAGCGGCTGGGGGTCGGGGTATCCGGATCCATGTACAATTCGAAGCTATAGACAGAATCGCGCGCAGTCAGCGGTTCACCATCTGACCACTTCAGGCCCTCGAGCATCTTAAAGGTGACGACCATCTGGTCCATCTCGACCTCGCCACCCTGGTACTCAATGGCGCAATCGTCGCTGCGGCAGCCGGCCGGGCGGATCCTTTCGCCCTCCGCCAGCTCGACCGGGTCTCCAGCAGCGTTGACCACCATGTCGCCGGCCTTCACCTTGACGGGATTGATGACCGCATCACCATCTTTAAGGCTGGGCAACTTCTCCAGGATAACCGGTTGGTAGTCAAAGGACCGGTTGTCAATGGGACCGTCGTACACCGCGTTCTGGATGTGGCTGGCGGCCAGCATCGAGCCACCATAGATATACAGTGTCTCCGGCTCCTGCCCCTGGCAGATAACCAGTGTCTTTTCGCCTGGCGGCGGCGGAGTTGGCGTGACGACGATCTCTTTCGGAACCTCAACAGTCTTCTCGACGACAACCGTCTTTTCGACCACCTTCTCCTTTTCAATGACTTGCGGGGTGGGCTGCGAACAGGCCGCGAGAAGACCCAGGACGACGAGAATACCCAGGAACAACGTGAGTTTTTTCATTTCTCCTCCTTATCTCTGGTGGTAAGAGAATTCCCACTTCACACCAATTCGATGAGGCTCATCTCCCGCGATGGATTGGTATATACACCACCCCCCTTCCCAGGTCATTGATCCTTTCAGGCCAATCCGGTCACCAGCAGCCGACAGCTTCTGTAAGACGCATTATATAATATGACAACTAATCGGTCAAACATATGAATTGGACAGGGTGTCCTGACCCCAAGCCGAAATGATCGTCGCGGATCCAGGCCACACATTGCTATTGACCGCCGTCTTATGCAACCCCGATCTAACTACCACAGTCAGCCGGCAAAGGTTCAAAAACCTAGACCAGGTGGCAGGCCACAAAGTGCTCACCACCCCGGTCATACAGCGCCGGCTCCTCTTCCACACAGATGGGACGCTGCATGATAGGACAGCGGGTATGGAAACGACACCCCGACGGCGGGTTTGCCGGGCTTGGCACATCCCCAGTCAGGATGATTCGCTCACGGCCCTCCTCGACCACCGGGTCAGGGATGGGTACCGCTGACAGCAGGGCCTTGGTATACGGATGCAACGGGTTCTCGTACAGGTCGGCCCGGTCTGCGATCTCCACAATTTTGCCCAGGTACATCACTGCCACCCGGTTGGAGATATGTCGAACGACGGCCAGATCATGCGCAATGAACAGGTAGGTCAATTCGAAGTCTGCCTGCAATTGCTCGAGCAGATTGATGATCTGGGCCTGGATGGAAACGTCCAGAGCAGAGATTGGCTCATCGCACACAATGAAGTCCGGGTTAACCGCCAGGGCGCGGGCCACCCCAATACGTTGGCGCTGGCCACCGGAGAACTCGTGGGGATATCGATTGATGAAATAGGGGTTAAGACCAACTACTTCCAGTAACTCCTGAACACGTTCCTGTTTCTCCTTGCCCCGCGCCAGCCCGTGGACCTCCAGAGGCTCTCCGATAATGTTCCCAACGGTCATGCGTGGATTCAGCGATGCGTATGGGTCCTGAAAGATCATCTGCATGTCCCGGCGCATGCGGCGCAGTTTCTCACCGCGCAACTTCGCGATGTTTACGCCCTTGAACCAGACTTCGCCGGCCGTCGGCTCGTACAACTGTAGAATGGTACGCCCTGTGGTCGACTTGCCGCAGCCCGATTCCCCCACCAGGCCAAGAGTTTCACCTCGACGGATGTAGAAGTCCAGGCCATCCACAGCTTTGATGTCACCTTTGTGGCGCTGGATAATGATACCCTCGGTGATAGGGAAATACTTCTTGAGCCCTTTTACCTCAAGCAGAATCTCGTCATCCGTCTTATCTGGAGCTTCCATTGTCTGCACTTGTGCTTCAACCATGCGATCTATAACTCCCTTCGGCCGAGCAACCAGTAACCAGTGATCGGTGATCAGTGATCAGTATTCAGAAGCAGTGTCCGCTTGTGTTGTCATGCTCCCCCAACTTCCATATGAGCTTTCAGGCGAGCAAGATCGCTCAAGGAAACGTCTTCCCAGCGCCAACATGCCGACTGATGCCGCGTGGATGTCGTGGGCATTAGAGAAGGATTCTCCTCCCAACATTTATCCACGGCATAGACACACCGGGGGGCGAATGGGCATCCCTGCGGGAGTGCCAGCAGATCAGGCGGAAGGCCTTCAATGGAGTAGAGCGTCTCCGGTCGCTTCTCGTCGAGCCGGGGGATGGAACCGAGAAGACCAAGGGTATAAGGATGTCGCGGGTCAGCATACAGCTCCTTGACCGAGGCGGTTTCGATGATAAAGCCGGCATACATCACATTGATCCGATCTGCTATACTGGCCACAACGCCCAAATCATGGGTGATCCAGATCACAGCCATGCCAATGTCTTCCTGAAGCCGCCTGACCAGGTCAACGATTTGAGCCTGGATCGTCACGTCTAGCGCCGTCGTTGGCTCATCAGCGATCAAGATCTGGGGGTTACAGGCCAACGCCATGGCGATCATCACGCGCTGTCGCATGCCACCGGAGAACTGATGTGGATAGTCATCCACACGCTCCGCAGCCGACGGGATGCCGACCATGGTTAACAATTCGATGGTGCGCTTACGCGCCTGCTCTTTATCCATCCCCAGGTGCAGTTGCAACGCTTCACTCACCTGTTGATTGATTGTCAGAACCGGGTTCAGGCTGGTCATAGGGTCCTGGAAGATCATGGCAATACGGTTGCCACGCACCTGACGTATTTCATCGTCAGTCATCTTCAGCAAATCCCGGCCCTCGAATAGAACCTCACCGTCGGTGATCTTACCGGGCGGGCTCGGGATGAGCCGCAGCAAGGACAGCATGGTGACGCTTTTACCGCAGCCCGACTCACCTACCACCCCCAGCGTCTCGCCTTCATCCAGTGTGAACGACACGCCGTTGACGGCATGGACGACGCCATCCTCGGTGAAAAACCGTGTCGTGAGGTTCTTAACCTCGAGAATTGTACCCATAGTCTCCTCCAAGTATTGCGTACTGCGTTTTGCGTCTGCGCAATACGCAGTATGTTAGGTTCTTCGCGCTCTGCGGTCGTTCAGATGTGTAGTACCAAGAGTCTATCCGAAAAATCGTTGGGGCCGGCCACCGACCGTGCCCCCCGGCGCGGCCAGAGACCGGCCAGAGCACTTTTCGGGATAGGCACTAATCCAGATGCGGGTTCAATGCCTCATGCAATCCATCCCCGATGAAGTTGAAGGCAAATACCAGCGACGCAACGATCAGCCCCGGCGTCCATAGCAGAACGGGCGCGGCCGGATGCCGCCAGAAGTTGAAGTTTTGGTATATCATGGATCCCCAACTGGGCGTCGGCGGGTTGATGCCAATGCCCAGAAAGCTCAGCGTTGACTCAGCCAGGATAGCACCACCGAGCCCCATGGAAAAGGACACGATGACAGGCGCCATGGCGTTCGGTAACAGGTGGCGTATTATGATGTGCCATGGCCGTACGCCAATGGCCCGTGCAGCCTCGACGAATTGTTGCTCTTTCAGCGCCAGGATTTGCCCTCGGATCAAGCGAGCCAGGCCGGCCCACCCCACGAGCCCCAGCGCCAGAATCACCACCATGAACTCGGCGTAGCCGGCCTTCACAAACGGTTTCAGCCGCTCAAACTTGAGCAGCCAGGCTTCAATGCGAGGTTGGATCGTCGCTGCAATCAGGATTGCAAATAGCAACCCCGGGAAAGCGAACAGGATATCCGTGACACGCATGATTAAACCATCAACCCAGCCGCCGAAGTAGCCGGCCAGCGCCCCAAACAGCAACCCCAACACCAACCCCAGAATGGTCGCCGATGGCGCTACGATGATGGCTGTCCTGGCACCCCAGATCACGCGGCTCAACTGATCACGGCCATGCTCATCCGTCCCCATGGGGTGCCGAAGGCTGGGCATTTGCTCGACCTCGGCGTAATTGACGGCTGTCGGATCATAGGGTGCCAGCCATGGGGCAAAGATACCGGTGAATACCATGCCCAGCACAATGAATAGACTGATGACTGCCAGCGGGTTGCGGGAGAATCGTCGCCAGAATTCCCGCCATCGGCTGCGCGGGCGCACCATCTCATTAGAGAAACCACGTCCTGGTACTGTTGCCGGCTGCCTAACTGCTCGTTCCATCGCTACCTATACCGAATCCTGGGATCAATGAAGCTATACCCCACATCAACCAGTAGATTCGCGAGCGCGTACGCCACGGCGATTAGAATGGTTAACGCCACAATCACAGGGTAATCCCGGGCAAAGAAGGACTCCACACCCAGCCTCCCAATGCCCGGAATGCCAAAAATCAGTTCCACGATAAAGGTGCCGCCAACCAGACCGCCAACCATGAGCCCAAAGATGGTGAACAGCGGTATGAGCGCATTTCGCAGCGCATGCACCATCACCACCGTCCGCTCCGACAGGCCCTTGGAGCGAGCGGTCCGCACATAGTCCTGACCGATCACTTCCAGCATGTTAGCACGTGTCTGGCGCACAAAAACGGCCACCACGCCTGTGGACATGACCACCACCGGCATGATCGCCCGCGTGCTCAGCAGCCCATCCCAGCCGCCGGAGGGCAGGATGCGGAAACGAGCAGCCAGGAACCATAGAAGGATCGGTGCGGTCACGAACGTAGGAACGGAGATGCCGGCCACAGTGCCGGCCACAATCGCGTAGTCGAGCCAGGTGTGGTGCTTGACGGCGGCCACCACCCCCAGCGGGATGCCGATGAGCACACCGAGAATTAGTGACGCCACGTTGAGCTGGAACGAAATCCACAATCGCGACTTGATCAGATCGATGACAGGCCGGCGGTATTTGATCGATTCCCCCAGGTCGCCGTGCAGGAGCCCCCAGACATAGTCGCCATACTGGACGTAAAAGGGCCGATCCAGGCCCAACTCGTGCCGAACACGAGCTGCGATTTCTGGGTCATATCGCTGGCCCATGGCAATCTTGACAGGGTCCCCCGGCCCGTAGAGGCCGAGCGCATACGTGATCAGGATCACGATGGCCAGCAAGATCGGGAGCCACAACAGGCGGCGAACCAGGTACGCGATCATTTCTCCAGCCAGACGTACTTCAGACGCGGCACAACTGCCGGCGGGTAAATCATCCCTTTCACGTACGGCTTTGTGAGCCAGTATTCAGCGTTGTGGAACAACGGAATCCACGGCGCATCTTCCACGATCATGCGCTCGATGTCCTGGTACAATTTCATGCGCTTGTCGTGATCTTGTTCGACCCTGGCTTGCTCCAGAAGGCGGTCCACCTCGGGGTTGGAGTAGTTCGTGTGGTTGTTTCCACTCTCGCTGTAGAACAAGATGTCCAGGAAGTCTTGTGGGTCCGGATAATCGGCACTCCAGCCCAGCAGAAACATCTGGTAGTTCTTCTCGCTGACCTCCGACAGATATACCGCCGACTCGACCAGCTCTACGGAGACTTTGATACCCAGGTTCTGCTCCAACATGCCGATGACGGCCGTCGCCACAGTCCCTGGCTCAGAGCCGGCCCCGGACGTGGTCAGCGTGATGTCAGGCAGGTTCTCCACACTCCCGTATTTGGACTCTGCAATAAGGGCCTTTGCCTTCTCAACGTCGAAGTCGTAGACGTTCAGCTCCGGGTTGTAGCCAGGCATTTTCGGTGGCAGAATGCCTTCAGCCGGCACACGTGTCCGTCGCAGGACCACGTTGGCCAACACATCTTTGTCGATGGCATAGTTAAAGGCCTGGCGCACTTTCACATCGTCGAAAGGCGGTATCTTGTTGTTCAAACCCACGTAAAACGTGGACAGGGTTGGGGCGACAATGGTCAGCTCATCGTGGAGTGGATCTGTCGGGTCCAGTACGCGCTCAATATCTGCCAGGCCAACCGGGGTCGCGTCAATGTCGCCGCTTTCGTACATGATCATGGGCGATCCGCCACTCAGCAGGAAGCGAACGCGTTGCAGGGCCGGCTTGGGCTCGCCGTAGTAGAACGGATTGCGCTCTAAAACGATCTCCTCACCCAGGCGATATTCGCGCAAACGGAACGCACCGGTTCCATTGGGATGGTCGGTCCACGTACGCCCGCCGCTTTCGACGTTCTCGCGGTCCAAGACAAACCCCGTTGGGTAGGTCAGCTTTGCCAGAAAGTAGGCTTTCGGCGCGTCGATGGTGATTTGGAGGGTGTAATCGTCGATGACCTGGATGCCCGACACCTCGTCGGCGCGGCCCTCCAGCTTGTCCATAGCGCCAACGATGTCGTTCAGGTACAGGCCGGCCACCGTCGAGCCCGTTGCCGGGTCCAGTGCACGCTCGAAAGACCACTTGAAGTCCTGCGCAGTAACGGGTTTCCCATCGTGGAACTGGGCGTCCTGGCGCAGATGGAACGTGTAAACCGTTCCGGTCTCGTCCACTTCCCAGCTCTCCGCCAGGTCAGGCACGATTTCCAGATCGGGATTGAGGCTGACCAGGCCGCTGAAGATTTCGACAATGTACGTCGCTGAATCGAAGTCGGTGACCAGGTGGGGATCGAGGGTAGCCGGGTCTGCGCCAATCAGGACAAGAGTTCCACCTTCCCGTCGCTCCTGTGCCGCGCCGGCCTCACCAGCCCCGGGCTGCTCAGCCGGCGCAGACTGCTGGCCGCTGGTGGCCGGCTGTTCGGGTTGCTCGGGCGCTTGCGTCACCTGGGCCGGCGGTTGGGCTGCCGGGCCGGTCTCCTGGGAAGCCGAACGCTGATTGGCCAGCATACCGACGGCGAGGAAAGCGATACACGCAACCGCCAGGAGGGAGACGATAACAACTGCACCAATTGTTAGAAGCCACTGATTTCTTGTCATTGACCGATTCCTATCTCACTCTCTTGACAACCACCAGAGCCAGGGCATTCGAGGACACCGAGGCGTTAAGTACCTCCGAATGCCTTACAGGGCCAGGCTCTGGAATGCTGCCCCCCTTCTCAACGCCCGAACATGTCGGAGCGCCGATTGTGATGTGCAGATATTCCTGGGGCGTGTAGCTTGTGATATCAATCACGGTGTGCGGCGAAGTCTAGCATACTCAAACTTTTGTGTCAAGAAACGCTGCGCAACCACCCTGGCTTTTGGCCAGTCAGCCTTATCGCTAACCCATTACGGTCGCCACCACGCCGGGTGTTGATCCTTGGCCGGGTGGTTGGTCAGCCGGCGCTGATCAGAACCGTCGGCGTTCATCACGTAGATTTCCGTGTTGCCGTCCCGGTCAGAGATAAACGCAAGTTTCGAGCCATCCGGTGACCAGGTGGGGTCGCCATCATTCCCCGGGTGATTTGTCAGGTTTTCAACATGGCTGCCATCGGGATCCATGACGTAAATGTCCATATCCCCGCCCCGATCGCTCATGAACGCGATCTTGGAGCCATCTGGCGACCACTCGGGGTTCATGTCTCGCGCGGGATGGTTGGTCAGGTTAACCTCAATGTTGTCCTCTCGGAGCAGATAAATCTCCGCGTTGCCATCGCGAACGCTCATGTATACGAGTTGCCGGCCATCCGGTGCCCAACTGGCGTACATGTCCAGCCCGAGCATCCGGGTCGCCCGCACCGGCTCACTGCCGTCGGCGTTCATCACCCAGATTTTTGTGTTCGCCGGCACCTCGATATACCCACCTTCGATGGGCACGTGGTAAGTCCTGTCAGACAGAAAAGCAATCCTGGAACCGTCCGGGGACCAGGCCGGCACCGCGTTGTTGCCGCCGCCTTCTGTCAGGCGCACCACGTTGCTGCCATCGGGATCCATCACGTAAATGTTGGCCGGCCCATCCCGCTCCGACGTGAAGGCGATGTGCTGGCCGTCGGGAGACCAGGCCGGCACGCCGTCGTAGGCAGGGTTGTTGGTGAGATTCACCAGGTTTGAACCATCTTCGTCCATAATGTAAACTTCGGCGTTGCCATCCCGGTAGGACTCGAAGACGATCTTGCCGGCCGGAGCCGGCGGGCTTGTGCACGCTGTAACCAGCGCAGTCAGTGAGATAACCAGGACCCAGAAATTCTTCATGCTTTTGCTCTTTCAATCACCGATAAACCTGCGTCTCAGGGAAATGGGCTTTCCAGGCAAACCAGAAGGCGTACGTGGTCAGCAGCCGGCGCAGTTGCCGGCCCTTGAGCGGACCGCTGATGGCCTGTCCAGTCAGGCCATTCCACCGGCTATTGGTTTGCTCGTCCCGCAGTATCAGCCTCTCACCAGCCTCGGCCAGGCGGAACGTCAGGACCTGGCCATCAAGCTGGCGATCAAAGCCGGCGCCGTTCTCGCTCACCACATCGAACGTGATGAGCACAGGCAGGCCGGCAACCGTGTCGTTCACGACCGACTCTTGAGCCAGTGCGGTGAAAAAATACGCCTTCAGGTCGTCTGCAATCCGGAGCCCCAACACGCGCTGTTTCACCGCAACGTTGCTTTCTTCGGGGATATTGCGGTTCACGAGTCCCCGATCTCTCGACGCATAGTAGCTCCGATACCGATCCACCGAGTAATTGTACATTGGGTCTTTGACTTCGGCTGTACCGTAGAACACCCTCAAGGTTTTTGGCTTTGAGAGAACCAACGAGTCCGGGTGCTCGACACGCCAGTTCTCCCAGGTGGTCTGACTTGCCGTCTTCAGCGCGAGACGAGCCCCACGCAGGGAGCCGGCCACGGCCTGTCCCAGAAGCTGACTCCACAGACTCTCGGTCTGGTGATCGTACATAATGAGGTTGTTCTCGTACAATTTCCCGGACACGCCAAATGTCAGTTCGCGTCCATTGACGCGCCGGCTGAACACCAAAGCCGAATAGCACAGCGGGCACCAGGTAATGGCGACAGGTTCACCACCGACCACATCGTTCACGATTTCGTGCCGGCTGAGAATGTTGATCGGGTAAGCCCTGACATCCCCGTTAAGAGCCAGGCCGATCACCTGCTCGTCGCTGCGCATATATGGCTGAGCTTCATCAACACTGTCGAACGCCGGACTGGTAATGGCCTGAATGGCATCTCGGGGAAGGACTGTCACCAAATCGTCAGGTTTCACCTGGATGACTGGCGGCGTCGGGGTGTAGTCTTCCAGTTGCGGGCTCGAGGGATCGGGTGGAAGGCTGCACGCTGAGAGGACGAACAAAGTGATAGCCGCCAGCATACCAAGCAGATGACGAAAATGCGACAAGTACTTCATGAAATCGGGTGATGGTGTCTCGCGGGAGGCTGGTACCCTCGCTTGCGTACTGCACATTGCGTGATGGACGGAGGCTCGACTTTGGCCAGTTTGAGGAGTGATCGCGCCGGAGCCCGTCCTGAGTCCGTCGAAGAATACAAACGGCCCCCAAGATACGGCACGTGGGCGTGCCTTACTCCTCAGCATATTGTGGTATCAGCAGAATGGCCAAAGTCAAGGGAGATCACCTCGCGCAATACGCAGTACACAAGACAAGGTGCCCTGCAGTCCCAGCCTGTCCTCGCCAGAACACCCCGGTCAGGACGACCTTCCCTCCCACAGGACAGATACTACGCCCCCCTGAGTCGTGGATCAAAGGCGTCCCGCAGCCCATCACCCAGGAAGTTGAAGGCCAATGTCGTGAGCGTCAGAGCGATGGCCGGCACAAACAACTCGTGCGGATAGGTGCGTAGTGCCCCGTACGTTTCTGAGATCATCAACCCCCAACTTGGAGTCGGAGGGTTCACCCCCAATCCAATGAAGCTGAGAAACGCCTCGAGAAAGATATAGCCAGGGATCTGGAGCGTTT
>CAYYSH010000008.1:863-21431 GCA_964474265.1 uncultured Anaerolineales bacterium | reverse complement strand
CGCCTGGCGGAGGGTCTCGGGGGCACTCAAGGGGAGGATGACAGCAGCGGCCACGACGGGGCCGGCCATGGCCCCGCGCCCGGCCTCATCAATGCCGGCGATGAGGTGGTGGCCGGCGCGCCACAACGCAAGCTCCTCGGCCAGGTCTGGGCCTTGTGTCTCGCCGGCGAGCATTTCAGTCACCCCCAGAACGATGATGTCATTCTGAACGAAGCGTAGCGGACTGAAGCATCTCCGGGGTTATTGGCTTCGTTCGCACATATCAAGAGCGCAGCCCACAGACTACGCTCTTCTTAGCCCGAAGACCACGCTCCTCTTTACGTTGAGAGCAGCACAGGTCAGCGCTGTCTCTTCTCCTTGAGACGGGCTGCCTTGCCCTGGCGATCGCGAAGGAAATACAGTTTCGCGCGGCGCACGTGTGCGTGCCGGAGCACTTCGATTTTCTCCACGCGCGGGGAATGCAAAGGGAATGTTCGCTCAACGCCAACACCATGTGCACCAATCCGGCGGATGGTGACATTGCGATTGGACTGGCTCCCGCGAACGCGCATAACGACACCCTGGAAAGCCTGTGTTCGCTCGCGATCTCCCTCGACAATCCGGAAGTGAAGCCGCACGGTATCACCGGGGCGGATTTCGGGGAGGTCCTGTTTCATTTGCTCTTCTTCAATGGCACGCACCAGATCAACGCTGGCCATTTCTCACCTCACAAATTTGATGTCTGCGATAATCACAAGCGGGTATTATAGCAGATGTCGCAGTTTTCTCCAAACTGCTCATACCCCGTCAACTTGTCAGCGATGGCATCATTCGCGCAGGCGTTGGGTTCGTTTGGGGTGGTTGTGTGGCTTGCGGTTGTAGTTTTCTTGACTACACGAAGCCGGCCTGTGCAAAGTCAATCCTCGCTCTTCTGCGCACGCAGCTCCTCCAGAAAGGCCAGGTCCTCCTCGGTCAGGTCAGCCGTCTCCAGCAGGTCAGGCCGGCGTTCCCACGTGCGGCGCAACGCCTCCCGCCGGCGCCAGCGCGCCACTTCCCCATGATGCCCGGACAGCAGAATGTCCGGCACGCGCCAGCCCCGGAAGTCGTAGGGCCGCGTGTAGTGCGGGTGCTCCAGCAAGCCCGAAGCGTAGGAATCGCTTTCGGCCGCCGACGGATCGCCCAAAGCACCAGGCAGGAGCCGGGTCACCGCATCCACGATGACCATGGCCGGCAGTTCCCCGCCAGTGAGCACATAGTCTCCGATGGAAATCTCATCTGTGGCCAGGTGTTGCCGCACCCGCTCATCCACCCCCTCGTAGTGACCGCAGATCAAGGCCAGTCGCTCCTGAGCCGCGAGCTCGAGCGCTACCTGCTGAGTGAAGCGCCGGCCTTGCGGCGTCAGCAAAATGATCGGCGTGTCTTTGATCGCCTCGCCGAGCACATCCTCCACAGCCCGGAAAATCGGCTCGGGTTTCATCACCATGCCCCCGCCACCCCCGTACGGCGTGTCATCAGTGGTGTGATGCCTGTCCGTGGCATACGCGCGAATGTCGTGGACAGCGATGCTGATCAGGCCATTTTCCTGCGCCCGTTTGATGATGCTCTCCTGAAACGGCCCGACAAACATGTCAGGAAACAGCGTGAAGATGTCGATATGCATGCAGAACCTCGAATTGTCCGGTCGTTGTGTTCAATTTGGCATGTCGCGGGAATGTGATATAATCTGTTCGTTTGCGCCTCCCTACAGGGCGAAGGCAGATAGATTTGTTGGCTACACGAAGTGCACGCTTGTTGAGATTGATACGATGGCCCGACATTCTCCGGTTGACGATTTGGTCGCTACCCTGATTGGTGCTGTGCTTTTCTCGCTGGTGATCGCCGGCATCACCATCGGGTACGACCCGCCATCAACCGCCCTGTCCGCGATCCCAACTGATCAATCTGCCTCGTTGCCAACCGCATCAACGCCGGCGCCCACGCCAACCGCGTCACCTTCACCGACTGCTACACCCCGGCCGACAGCCACCCCGACTGCCACGCCCACACCCACGCCGGAGCCGACACCGGAGGCACTCGAACCCGAAGACCACTACTGGTTCGAGCGGCCCATTGCTCCGGGCGGGACCAACTTCGTGAGCCGATTCTACGCCTACGGCTCCACCTACCGGGGCCGCTACCAGGTCCATCACGGGGTGGAGTTCGAGAACCCGACAGGTACCCCGGTGCTGGCAGTTGGTCCTGGTCGCGTCGTCGTCGCCGGCCCTGACAATGTCCAGGTCTACGGCCTGTTCCCCGACTTCTATGGCCAGTTGGTCGTGATCGAACACGACCGCACCTGGCGCGGACAGCCCGTGTTCACCCTGTACGGCCACCTGAGCGCGGTTCGAGTTGCCGTCGGCCAGGAGGTGGAGGCTGGCCAGGTCATCGGCGAGGTAGGCTCCAGCGGCATTGCCCTGGGGCCCCACCTGCACATGGAAGTGCGGGTCGGCGAGAACAGCTACGACGCTACGCGCAACCCAGAGCTGTGGGTCAAGCCGTTCAAGGGTTTCGGCACTATCGCCGGCCGGCTGCTGGATGCCGACGGCAACTACATTCAGGGCGCGATCATCAGCCTGCACGACCCGCAAAACACCTGGCTCCGTGAGACCGAAACGTACGGTGAGGGTGCGAACCCCGACGACGGCTGGCAGGAGAATTTCGTCTTCGGCGACGTGCCGGCCGGGCGCTACGCCGTGCAGTACGCTGTCAACGAGGATGTGCACGGGGCCATGGTTGACGTCGAGGCCGGCAAGACCTCCCTCGTGACTTTGCAGGTGTCCCCGTAGTCAACCTGGTGCCTGGCCACGAGCCCTCGAACTGACTACGACCTCCTTCTAAACTTGAAGCGCAACGGTGTGCCCAGAAACGGGTATCGTTCTCGGATGCAGTTCTCCAGAAACCGTTCGTAGGAGAAGTGCACCAGCCTGGGATCGTTGACGAAGAAGACAAAGGTCGGCGGATCGACGCCGGCCTGGGTCGCGTACATGAACTTCAGTCGCTTGCCCGCCTTAGACGGCGGAGCATGCCGCGCCACGGTATCCTGCACCAAGCGGTTTAGCTCCCCGGTCGGGATACGTTGGAATCGGGCGGCGTAAACATCCATGGCCGTTGGCAGTACCTGGTGAACCCGCCGCCCGGTCTTGGCGGAGATGAACAGCACCGGCACGTAGTCCAGAAATCGCAACTCGTGGCGCACCCGTTTGGTGTAGGCCGGCATGGTGTACGTGTCTTTAGGCACCAGGTCCCATTTGTTGACCAGCACGACCACGCTCTTGTACTCGTCCAGGATGTAGCCGGCGATGTGTTGATCCTGAGCCGTCACTCCCTCCGTCGCATCGATGAGCAACAGAGCCACATCGGCCCGCTGGATGGCCCGCATGGAGCGCAGCACGCTGTACTTCTCAACGCCAACCTCAATCCGTCCCCGGCGACGGATGCCGGCGGTATCGATGAGCGTGATGCGGTGATCATCGTGCACGATGTCTGTGTCGATGGCATCTCGGGTGGTGCCCGGCACCTCGTGGACAATCGCCCGCTCGCGTCCCAGCAGTTGGTTCAGGAGCGAGGACTTGCCGACGTTGGGCCGGCCCACGATGGCAATTCGGATTCTGTCCTCTTCCTCGGCCTCCTCCTGAGGCGAGAACGCGGCCACCACTTTATCCAGCAGGTCGCCCGTGCCGGTCCCGTGGAGTGCGGAGATTGGCATGGGCTCTCCCAACCCCAGCGCCCAAAACTCGGTGGCCTGGAGCCGGCGCTGCTGGCTATCGGCCTTGTTCACGGCCAAGATGACTGGTTTATCAGACTGGCGCAACAGGTGAGCTACATCCTCATCGGCAACTGTCAGCCCCTGCTTGACATCGACAAGGAAGACGATAACGTCCGCCTCACGGATCGCGGCTTCGGCCTGAGTGCGCACCTGCTGAATCAGAGGCTCCTCGGCTTCGACCAGCAGCCCCCCGGTATCAACAACCGTGAACGCAACGCCATTCCACTCGCTTTCGCCGTAAATTCGGTCGCGTGTCGTGCCCGGCACGTCTTCAACGATGGCAAAGCGCTCACCGATCAGACGGTTAAACAACGTCGATTTTCCAACATTCGGCCGCCCCACCAGGGCCACAATCGGTTTGGTCATACGGCAATTATACCACGAGGCCGGCGAACACAACAATAAGCAACCGGGTCTACCAACGCGAAAGGCCCGGTCCCATCAGGACCGGGCCTGTTGCACGCACAAAGCACACAAAAGAACCCCGGAGATTTGGCTATGACGTTAACCTCGACGTGTGATCTTTTTTCAGCCGTCCTCACTCAATGGGTTTGCTGTGGACGTTGCCACGTCTCACAACCTGTGGGGCGAGGTTTCGGTCACACGACATATGAGGCTTGAATGGTTCTCCAGGGTCCCTTTGATTATCCCTATTATACCCAGCCGCACCGCCCGCTGTCAACAGACAAAAGTCAAAATCAGGTCAAAACAAGGTCTGAATCCTGACTTGCCTTTTCAAGGGACCGCCTGATCTCGCGCATGCCCTGCTCGATGTAGGGATACGCGAGCCAGACGCCGCCGATGCCGAAGAGGGCACCAGTAACCGTTCGCAGGAACCAGGTGCTTTCGCGGGCCGGCAGAAACGGCACAAGCCCACCCAGCAACTGGGTAAATCCGTCCACCGCGATGGGGATCACGAACAGGAGAAAGAACTTGAAAGGCAGTGGCTTCAAGCGATCGCGCACCAGGCCGAAGACAAGGCCGGCCACCAACACCGCGCCGTAGATCGCGATATCGCGGTGGCACACCGCCGTCTGCGATCCGAACACGGAGTTCACCAGTGGGCGGTGTATCAGCGCGAATTTGTCGTTCACCCCCGTCACGGCCTCTATCTCGGCGACGGAGTGCGTGAAGGCCGGCCCGCCGATAAAGTACGATCGATACGGCAACTGATGACACGTGATGCGATAAGCGCTGTAGATCCAGTATGCCGGCCGCTCCAGCCCAGCCTCGGCCAGGAACGGGGCCAGGATAGGCAGCCCGATGAAGATGAACACCGCCAGATTGACCAGCAGCAGCCAGTGCCGCGCCACAAAAAGGACAGCACGGTCGGGAAAACTGCGCGATGTGTTCACAGCCGGCGCCGGCGTGGCCTGCGGTTCAAGAGCCATGAACGCCCCCTACTCTCTGCCTTCCAACGCTCTCCGCAACCGATACTCGCTGATCTTTGAGACAAAAGTCGGGCCACCCTCGACCTCGACAACCGGGATCACATTCCAATACCGACGATACAATGCTTCATCCTGCGTTATGTCGACCACATCCAGGGTGAGGGGATAATCGCTGGCCACCCGCAAAATGATGTCGCGTGCCTTCTCGCACAGGTGACAGCCGGCTTTGGTGTACAGAATGACGCGCGTCATTTGAAAGCTACAAGATGTCCTTCAGCCTATCCTCAATGAAATCCCTGGTCATCGGCCCGCGATGGACATAT
This sequence comes from uncultured Anaerolineales bacterium, assembly GCA_964474265.1. Lineage (GTDB taxonomy): Bacteria > Chloroflexota > Anaerolineae > Epilineales > JAANWY01 > CAYYSH01. Next base: position 15,933 of record CAYYSH010000008.1, on the reverse strand, counting down.
TGAATGATGCCATTGCGGTCGATAAAGACGCTTGTCGGATAGCCGAGCACGTTATACAGGTCGATCTCCACAGCGCCTGTGTCATCTTTCACAACGGGGAAAGTGAGGCCGAGTTCATCAATGAATGCCTGCACGGCCTCGGGGCCATCATCGAACTTGACGTCCACGGCAATGACCGTGAAGCCTTTGTCCCGGTACTGCTCGTAGGCTGCCTGCAAATGGGGCATCTCCAGCCGGCATGGCCCACACCAGGTGGCCCAGAAGTTGATGAGGACCGGCTGACCCTGGAACTGGCTCAAGGATACCGACTTGCCCGTCGTCACTTCCGTCAGGGTGAAGTCCGGGGCACGCATGCCGGCCTTGTTGCCCACCTGCGCATTGGTCGCCGCGCCTGAGGAACTGCGCACGACGCTGCAACCCGTCACAGCGACCAACAATATTCCCATGACGACAAACGCGAGACGTTTCCAATGCATACCGTTCAACCTCACTTAACCCGGACGGAAGCCAGAGGCCCTGAAGCCCCCTCTGGCTTCACCGACGCCGGGAACCTACTTCAGCAACCAGGACTCCAGATCGATAAACGGGCCGTAGCGCGCCAGCAATTGCAACTGATTGGTCAGCACGGCAACGCCCAACAGTACCAAAATCACGCCGCTGGCAATGGACACCCAGTTGCTCCTGCGGTTCAGCCGGTGGATGGTCTCCGAAGCCGCCTCAAAAGCCGCGCCGACGATCAAGAACGGGATACCCAGGCCCAAAGAATAAGCGACCAGTAGTAGTGCGCCATGCGTCGCTGTCGAGGCCTGGCTGGCCAGAAGCAGAATCCCACCCAAGATGGGACCGACACACGGCGTCCAGCCGGCACCAAAGAAGATGCCAATAATAAACGACGACAGGTACCCCAGGCTCGGGTTGACTTTGACTTCAACCCGCTTCTGCGTGTACAGGAAGGGGAGCTTGAAGACCCCCATCAATGCCAGTCCGAACACGATCAGAACAATCCCGCCAATGCGGGCCAGCCATGGCAAATATGTATAGAGCAAATCACCAATCGACCAGGCGGTGACACCCAGCAGCACGAAAATAAGCGAAAAGCCAAGTACAAAGCCCAACGCATGCAGGAAAGTGTCACGCCGCCCCGAGATAGCTACACCCTCAGCCGTCACTGTAGCGCCGCTCAGGTAACCGATATAGGCCGGCACCAGCGGCAACACGCATGGTGACAGAAAGGAGAATAGTCCAGCCAAAATTGCAACTGCGAATGTGATGTTTTCACCCATGTACGACACACCTGCTTAAGTTGTGATTCGCGACGCGTAGTGCAGGATCTTCCCGCTCCACACGTCTCCTATTCTTCGATACGCTGTCAGGAGAGAGTCTTACCATAAATCAAGCCGGCCCTGGCAACGATTCACCTCTCAGTGCTCTGCTGGCGGTCCAGGGTCTGCGTCAGCGTCTCGGCTTCCCGCAAGGTCTGCCGCCGGCGCCGCGCCAGGCTTACCACATATCCCAGAATCATCAGCCATGTGATGGCATACGCAACAAACAAGTAAGTCATGTCAGTCAACTCCGTTTTTCGAAAACTACTGCGAGCCCTGGCCGGACTCCTCTATATCCCGCAACTGCTGCATGATATCGATCAGGTCAGCTTTAATCTCTGCCCGGGCATCAATGTAGTTACTCTCGGCGACCTCGCCGGCCTCATACGCGTCGTCAAGCTCTGCCAGTTCTTCCAACAGCATCTGCCGCTGGCGACGCAGGACGACTTCGGCCGTGTCTTCCATCAACGCCTCTTCTGACAACAAGCGCGGTCTCAGCACCGGGTACCCCAGGGCGAGGGTGAGGGCAATGACAAGAAAGCCCAACCCAAACCAGCGCAGTTTCCCACTCTGGTCAGCCGGCACACCAGCCGCTGCAGCCGTACTTCCTCTAGGCAGGTTCGATAGCTTCAGCGAGAGCTTCTCACCAGCGGGCACATTCTGTCGTGTGTAATTGAGAAATCGCGCATTGTTCTGTGTCGATACCGGCGCTTCTGTCGTCAGAGAGCCGGCATCGACCTCAACGCCGACATCAGAAATCAGCACATTCAGGTTTTGCGTCTGGTACAGGATCTGCTTCTCAAAACTTATCGAACGGCCGTCGTACGGCACACTGTAAGACAGCAACACCTGTCGGTTGCCGGGTGGTACAGGCAATGTGTCAACCACCTGATTGTCTTCTAGCCCGGTGGATTGGTTCATGCGCGGGTCATCAAACCGCACGTTCTGAGCGCCTGCCGGCAATGCAAACCTGAGCGTCGCACCATCACCGATGTAAGTTCGATCTCCCGAATTGCGGAAGATGTATAGCTCTGCCACCTGCAACTGGTTATTCGCGAAATCGATGATCACATGGTTGCGATCCACGCTGATGGCAGACTCGTCCGTCGTTGTCTCGTAGACGTGCAGCGTCACCGTAGCAGAAGGCGAGTCGCTCAAGCTAATCAACTCTGGATGGAAGTAATCGACCCCCTGATACGTGGCCTGTAACCCGTAGTTCCGATCAGTGCCTGTCGCCAGTCCTTCGATCCGGAAGCTGCCATCAGGTGCCGTGGTGGTCGTGATAGGAGTGAGCGTTGACTGACCCACGAACGGGAACAAGGTTACTTCGATGCCCCCAAGGTCAGCCTGTGCGCCGGCAGTCCCATCGACAACCTGCCCCTCGATCACCCCGTCGCCGGTTGCTTCTTCGGCTGCAAAGGCAGGTTCGTACGTGAAGGTACGCACGTAATCCACGACAGCCCACCGCTCGTCATCTGTCAGGCTGTCCTTAAAGTCGGTATCCGCGTGGCCATCGCGCACACTGGCGAAGAGGTCCGCCTGGCTCAGTGTCGCCAGTGTTGCCTGGTCACTCAGATCGACGGTATCGATCTTGTTGCCGGCCTCGCCATGGCACTCCGCGCATGTCTGGCTGTAGATTGCCTTCCCGGCGTCAATCTGCTCACGCGTCGTGCCAAGCGACCAGACGTAGAACAGGACGTCCCACCGCTCCTGAGCACTCAAGGCCTCGCGCCAGGGTGGCATCAACGCATCCAGATTGCCGTTGGTGATCAGATCGAAGTAGGCGGCCGGCGTCACCTGGCGCATGTGCTCGACATCCAGGAAGCTGGGCGGCGGCGCCGGCAACTGGGCCGCCATCGCGCCATCGCCGGCACCCTGTGGGCCGTGGCAGCGGGTGCACCGGGCTTCGTAGATCGCTCGCCCTCGCAAGGCGGAGGGCATCTCAGCCGGCAACTCTTCCGGAGCCGGCGGCTGCGCTCCAACACGCAGCGGACTCATCAGCAACGTTATCAACAAGAGCGTCGCAACGGCTATTACAGCAGTAATCGTTCTCTTCATTTTGCCTGTTCAGTTTTAGTGCCTATCCGAGAAGTGCTTTGGCCGGTTTCTGGCTGCGCCAGGGAGCACGGCCGGAGGCCGGCCCCGCGCGATTTTCGGATAGGTTCTCAATTGGCTGAATCGACCTGGACGGCTTCAGTTGGCCGACCGGCCCCGGAGAGCTCCGCACCACAACGGCTGCAGAACCGATCATCAGATGAAACGGCATGGCCACACTCGGGGCAGGCAACAGCCAGGGAGGTGCCACAGTGGGTGCAAAACTTTGCGCCGGCTCGCACACGACCCCCGCAAGCCGGGCACGCGATCGTATCCTTATCGATTTCTGGCGGTGGGGGTGCCGGTGCTGCCGGCATTACTGGCCGGCCGGTCGCCGGTTTCACTTCACCAGCCTCGACCTGACGGGCTCGCCGAAGTGCTGCCACCTCGCGCTCGATTTCCTGCTCGAGATCTTCCCGCACATCGGCCTGCATCAGCCGGTCCAGCTCCTGTAAGATTCGGACCCCTTCGGCTGTCAGGCGCTCCCGCATGAGCCGATGATCCTCTGGGGTCAGTTTGCCCGTCTCAAGATCAAAGTCCACATCACGGATCGCTTCATAGACCGCGTCACGCCGCGCCAGTAACTCGGCCAGACGATCGCCTGCGACCGAATCGGCCATATACCGGCGTCCAAGAGCACTGGCCCGAAACACCGGGAGCAGGATGAAGACAAACGTGATCACACCCAGGATCACCGCGCCGGCTACAATGAGTGACATCATCCGCCCTCCTCCTGGGCCAGCAAACGATCAAGGCCCGCCCTCAACTCAGCTTCCGTAATGGGGCTGATTTTTCTATCCTGCGGCTTACCATTGACAATGATCGGGGCAATATTGCCGTTTTTGTCGATGAAGAACGTTTCCGGCACGCCTCGAATGCGGTAGGCGCGCGATATCTTTTGCCCTTTGTCCAGACCGTTCGGGTACGTGATGTCGAATTCAGCCAGGTACGCACGAGCAGACGACTCCAGGTCAACGTAGTCCACGCCGATGAATACGACACCCCGATCCTTGTACTCGCGCCAGACTTTCTCCAACGCCGATGCTTCATCGCGACACGGATCACACCAACTGGCCCAGAAGTTGATTAGCACGACCTGGCCGCGCAGGTCGCTGAGCGTCAATTCACCGCCGTCGTAGAGTTCCAGCGTGAAATCCGGCGCCGGCTTGCCAATTTCCGGGCCACCGCCGGCCCGCCGCAAGCCGGCGGCCAGCAATACCAGCAATGCAATCAGCGCAATCAGTGCCCCGCCAAATACTAACAGCCGGCGGTTCGATCCGCCTGCAGTCTTCTCGGTCGTTGTCTGATCAACTGCAACTTCGCTCATAGCTCCCATCCGACAACCTGGCGACCAACGATCAGGGTCTACTGATCGCTGGCCACTTCCTCCTCGAGCCGGCGCACGTACTCTTCCGGCAATTCGCCCAAACCAGCCTCGGCTGACTCAACCGCGGGAATGGTGACACGTCGCCGCGACCACTGGCGCAACAGCCAGCCGCCTATCACAAGTACAACCACCAGACCCACGAATGGAATCACCCAGGCCAGGAGGTTAAATCCTTCGATCGGTGGCTGGTTCAACACCTGGACCCCGTACCGGTCAACAAACGCCTGGATGATCTCTTCCTCCTGCTGGCCCTCTTGAAGGCGCTGAACGATCTCCTGCCGCATCTCCTGACAGATTTGGATTGGACACTCGGACAAGCGCTGGCCCTGACAGATAGGGCAGTTCAGCTTGTCAGCGATGCGGTACATCTCTTCCTCGGTAGCAGCATCCGGCGCCTGAGCAGCCGCCGGCCTCGCCACAGCAAAGAGCAAGAAGAGCCCCGCAAGCAGCACCAAACCGACGCCTGCAAAGGCTACCAGAGCCGCAAAACGGTGTTGCCTCATCTCTCCGCCACCCGCTTGCATGATAGACAATTCACGAGAGATCAACTTCCTCTCACCCACTGATGATCCCGCCACTGTACGACATAGACAGCGCGGGCGCCGGGGCCCGCGCTGTCATCTCGAACTCCACACGCACTGTCAAAGCCGCGAGGCGGCTGCTGCCCCCCGCCGGAAGCGAACTTCAGCCAGACGCTTCTCTTCCGCCCAGTCCGGCCAGGCGGCAATCAGCGTGCCGGCGATAAAGACAATGCCACCGATCCACACCCAAACGACCAACGGGTTAATGAAAGCCTGGAACGTACCAAGCCCCGATTGCGGATCATAGGCGCTGAAGCTCACGTATATATCCTCACCCATGCTGCTCCGAATCGACGGAATCGTGGCCGGCTGCTGAGATGCAAAGTAGAAGTGCCGATTAGGCTCCAGCGTATCGACCACCTGACCGTCCTTGGAGACTACCACCTGTGCAATTAGTGTGTCTCGATCCGGGCTGCGCTCCTGGGTCATCCCCTGAAAGGTAAAAGTAAAATCGCCGGCTGTGAAAGACTCACCCTGGCGGACACTCTTCCGCACCTCGATCTTGTACACAGAGGAGCCTATCACGCCGATAGACAGCAAGATGACGCCGATGTGGACCAGGTAACCACCGTAGCGACGCCGGTTGCGCCGGAACAAAGTCGGCAATGCCTCAAACCAGGAGTCGCCAGCGGTTCGCCGGCGAGCGCGCACCCCGCGGACGTATTCGAGCAACGTGATAATACCGACAAAAACGCACGTGCCGAAGCCGATGAGAGCCACTGGCTTGCGAACCCCAAATACCCACATGCCGGCGACGAACAGGAAAGTGACCACGAACGGCCACAGCAGATACGCCCCCAGCTTCTTGGGTGACGACCGACGCCATGCCAACAGCGGCCCGATACCCATCAAGAGCAGCAACACCCAGAAGATAGGGATGACCACCTTGTTAAAGTAAGGCGGTCCCACCGTGATCTTGTCGCCTGTGACGATCTCCGAGATCATGGGGAAGATAGTGCCCCAGAAGACGGCGAAGAGAGCGCCCATAAAGATCAGGTTGTTGAGAACGAAGCCGGCCTCGCGCGAGAACAGAGAGTCCAGCTCGTTTTCGCTCTTCAACGCGTCCAGGCGATCATACACCAGCGCTGCAGAGCCGATGAACAGCAGACCAATGAAGCCCAGGAAAAATGGCCCCAGGTTGGACTGAGTGAAAGAATGGACGGACGAGATAACACCACTGCGAGTGAGGAAAGTGCCCAGAATCGTCAGATTGAAGGTGAGGATGATGAGCACCATGTTCCACACCTTCAACATGCCCCGCTTTTCCTGAATCATCACGGAGTGCAGGAAGGCCGTGCCGGCCAGCCAGGGCATGAACGCTGAGTTCTCAACCGGATCCCAGGCCCAATAGCCGCCCCATCCCAGCGTCTCGTAGGCCCACCAGCCGCCAAGCAAGAGCCCCACGCTGAGAAAACCCCAGGCCATGAGCGTCCAGCGGCGTGTGGTGCGGATCCAGGCGTCGTTTGTTCGGCGGGTGATGAGCGCGGCCATCGCAAAAGCGTACGGCACACTCATGCCGACAAACCCGAGATAGAGTGTTGGGGGGTGGAAAGTCATCCCGGGATGGCGCAGCAAAGGGTTCAGGCCATTGCCATCTGCCGGCACGAACCCCAACCGGGCAAATGGGTTGACCACAAAAGTGATCAGTGCCAGGAAAAAGGTCGCAATCCCCATCAAGATAGCGATCACGTACGGCATCAACTCTCGATTCTGGTGCCATTTTCGCAGCACCACGCCCAAAGCATAAAGCGAGAGAATCCACACCCAGAAGAGCAGCGAGCCTTCCTGGCCACCCCACAGCGCCGTGACTTTGTAGAATAGGGGCTGAGCCCGGCTTGAGTTAGAGGCTACATACTCGATCGAGAAGTCGTTCTTCAGAAACGCATACACTAGCAAGCCGGCTGCCAGTGTGACCAGGCCAGTTACGGCCATGACCGCGTGACGTGCACTGAGAAGGAGCTCCGGGAAACGACGCCGTACCCCGGTGATCGCTGCAACCATGCCGTACACGGCCGCCGACAATGCCAACAGAAGCGTGATATATCCAATTTCAGCCATTATGTATTCGCTCCGCTCCTGACCGCTGATGGCCGACCACAGACCGCCAATCCTGGCAGGGTTGGCGGCGGCCGGCGGTTCGAGGCCGGCGGTCGTTTATTGAGCTTCGTCCAACTTCGCCTTGTATTTGGAGGGACACTGGAGAAAGAGATTGCGGGCTTCGAAGACACCGTCCTGACGATAGACGCCCTCAATGGTTACAGCTTCTGCCAGGTCAAAGGTGTCCGGTTTCGGGCCATTGTAGACCACTGGCACTACATCACGCCCCTCAAACACGTTGAACTTCAGCGTCAGGGTTTCCGGGTCCCACTCTGCCGAGCGCTTGTCGATGGTACCAGCCAGACGCACATCCTCGCCGTACAGGGACGGAGCCTGGGCCAACAGTTCACTAGGCGTCAGATAGAAAACTGCTGTGGACTGGAATGTGTTCAACACCAGAAGCACCACAGCCAGAATGATGATAACACCGCCGACAATGAACTTCTTGCGGCCGGCCAGGAAACCTTCCGATTGAGCTGGCGTTTCAACATCAGGAATCCGTGTGAGTTCCGAATCTAACTGAGCCATCGCACCTACCTTTCCTGCAGCTTCCTGCAATGGTTTCCAACTCGGGTCAATTGTAGTCTCCCACGCGTGGTTTGTCAACCCCCTCGCTTAGCAATTAGGTCAAAGGTTGTTACGAATCCGGTCAAAATCCGGTCAAATCGCGAGGCTGTTACTCGGCTGCTAATGCCTCACGGACGTAGAGTTCAAGCTCGTCCTCACGCATGGCACCACGTTTGACACGCACAATGACGCCGTTCTTATCGAGAAAGTATGTCATCGGCAGGCCGTACACACGATATACTTCGGCAACGGCACCATCCAAATCCAGCACAACCGGGAAAGATAGGCCGTACCGTTGCACGTAAGCCATCACCAGCCCGTGCGGCTCCTCCACGTCTACGCCGATGACAACGAGGCCCTGCCCCTGATACTTCTCGTACACGGCTTGCAAGGCCGGCAGCTCGTACTTGCACCACGTACACCAAGTCGCCCAAAAGTTTAGCAGGACCGTATGGCCCTTCCAGTCTTCGAGCGACAGTTCGCCGGCATCGAGAGTCTGCAATTTGAAGGCCGGCGCTTCGCTTCCAGCCGCAAGTTCCTGGGTGAACGGCAGAGACACCCCCGTGTCACGCACATCAGCGCGCGGCCGGGGATCAACGCGGGCAACCGCCCCGGTCACAAACACCCGGGGTTCGAGAAGCAGCCGTGATGCTGCCGCCGGTACGTCTGTCGCCCGCGGTCCGCGCAGAGCACGCCCGACCAGCATGCCGGAGCCCAGTGCCAGACCGATGGCCAGGAGAACACCCAGGCAGACTAGAGCGGTCCACTGGTTCAGACTCAGGCCGCTGGTACCTCCTGGCCGCATGCTCGGCGCTGACTGCGGCCGAACGGTGCCCCTCGGCCACCTCGTCGAATAGTGCGCCCGCTGTGTCACACGTTCTGACTGTTGCTGATCAGACACGATGCTGTCCAGACCTGACGAACGGCCAACGACTATTACTCAACAACCGAACGTTCTTGCCTCGTTCTGGCCTAAGCATGCCGTTGTCCGTTCGTCAGGAGCTAAAGGCGTGCTGCCCGGCGATTAGTTCCCGCTGTCGCCGGCGCTGCTCACCTGTGCCAGGATCGCAAAGCGCAGTTCCCGATCCTTTCCGGGCACCGGCCATGTGGGTCCGAAGGGAACACCTCGGGGATCATCTGAGAAGATTTGTACGATACGAGGCTCAGCGCTGTTCTCCACTCGCTTGGCATCCAGGGCAATCATAAACTCCTTCGACTCGCCTGGCTGGAGCACGAGCGGTGGTGTCAACACGCCCGTGCCACCAACTTCGTGGCCCTCCACCTGAGCAACGGTGCAACCACAGCTTGTGTACAGACCGGTCACGGTCAACGGCGCATCTCCTACGTTCTTGAGCTTGAACGTCTGTTGCCCAATATCAGTCGGTTCCAGATGACCGAAGTCAAAGGCGTTGCCACAATGCGAATTCAAACCCTCGACAGCCAATTGCGGATGAGGGCCGCTGATATCAACTTTTTTCGTCAGGCGGAAGTCGGCTGCAACGACGTTTTTCTGGAACTCCAGGAGGTTGATCACAAAGCACGGACTCTGCATGACGTCGCCGGCCACCAGGCCAACCGCCTCTTCCTCCGTCAGCTCATCACCCCGGCCGGCGGGAATGCTTTGCGGCTGAACCTGGACATCGCCCTCGCTCTGAACCTCTGCCTGCGGCAAACCCGAGACCGGGGCAGCCGGCTGCTGGATTTGCGCCGCCGGCTGCGCGGCCGTAGAGGGGGCTGAACTGCCCCCCAACTGGCCAACCAGAACACCAACACCGAGCGCCAACGCCAATATCAGGACCGCCAGAAAGCCAAACAGGAAGCGTCGGTCCAGCGAGATTTCTACTTCCCCGCTGCTCTGTCTTTTCCGGCTCATATATCCCTTCTCATGAGACTATTGAGTTTGCACGTCAGCCCGGATGGTGAACTCCACCACCGGCGCGGCCGGATCATTCGATTCGATGATAACCTGACGGGTGATTTGCTTTCCGGCATCGTTGTCATAGGTTGGGTCATAGGTCACCCGCAGATTGGTGCTCTCGCCAGGCGGAATTACGTCCTCGCCAGTGTTGGCTGCCGTACACCCACACGACGCTCGCACTGATTTGATCTCGAGAGGTTTCGTGCCCTTGTTGACCACCTTGATTGTGGCTTCCTGAATCTCGTCTGGCGGGACCTTACCGAAGTCGTGGACATAGTTGGTCTTGGCCAGTTCGGGGAGTGCCAGCCGCGGGTTATCGCCAATCGGCACCTCATCGCCGGCCGGCAAGCGTGCCTGTCGAACTGCCGGCTGGTCAAACGGCGGCTGCTGGCCCTGTCCTGGCTGGAGCTGAACTGCGCCGCCCGGTTGCGCCGGCTGAAGCCCAGGTTGCTGGAAGCTGGTTACAGGTTGTGAGACGGCTGCCGTCTGCTGACCACGTTGCCCCAGCTTCAGACCGATGTAAAACACCAGCCCCAGAGCAACAACAAATGCCACACCGGCCAGAAGGGCGTAGAAGAGCCGTGCATCTAAACGAATAACAACCTGACCTCCACCTTTTCCTTGATTAGCCATAGTTGATCCTCCTTCAATACGCTGATCTTTCCCTGCTATTACTCAACGCCGATTGTGATCTACTGACAACACTTTACGGGAGCCAGGCGAACCAACGCACGCCGGCATCCACTTTCACAGGATGGCCTCCCTCACGAGGCATGGTGTACAAATGCTGAACCCGATCGGTGTACGAGAAGGCGATGAAGGCCCACGTCGTACCATCCGGTGAGAGGGCCGGCTCTTGCAGATAGAAGACTTTCTGCATATCCGTAATGCGCCGTGCCTCGCCTCCATCTACCGGTGCGACCCACCAGTTTTCCAGATCGGGGCCGGCTTCGCCTCCGTAGCCTTCCTTCTGATCGGCACGACCGTAGTCCCTGCCTACGGCGGTGTACAGCACAAAGCGGCCATCCGGGGTCCAGTACCGCTTGCCAGCCGGCCCAGGCTCCGACGTTTCGCGCTGAATCAGCGATGTGTCCTGGGCCAGTGTGCGTGTATTGCCGTTCAAATCCACCACACGCAGGTCCCACCCGGCAGCATCAGGGTCACTGTAAGAGTACAGCACCAACTGACCATCTGGCGACCAGACCGGCGCGTACGCCTCACCCTTGACAAGAGGTGTTGGTGTCGGGTTGTCCAGTTTCAGCAACCAGAGAGTACCTGGCTCATCCGCCGTGCTGTACACCCACGCGTGCGCCTCAGCCGACCATGCAACATCCTCGACCCCATCGGTCAATACAGCCTGTGTCACATTACTCACCACATCGTAGACCCAAATGCCGGCAGACTTCTTTTGCCGGCCCGTGCGAGGATAGAACGCAAGCTGCGTGTCACTGATCCACGTAAACTGGCCACTGAACGTCAATCCCAGGTCGGTGTCCAAACCGAGGGCAGACTGAATGGGCGCTACGTCCACCTCCGTCGGCACAGGTGCTTGTGCATCCACCACATAGAGTGCCTGGACCCCCGCCTCCTGATCACTACTCAAGAAGGCAAGATAACGACCGGAAGGCGACCACTGCAAATGGCTCTCCCGCCTGTCATCTTGAGTGACACGCACGAGTTGAGCCGACGGTACGTCAAGAATAAACAGATCGAAGGACTCGGGCGCTCCGAGAAGCGCTACACGCGTACTATCATTCGTCCATGTCATCTCCTGCTCGATCAAAGTGCGAACAAGCTCTTTATTGTCCTCCTGCCCGACTGGGATCATGCGGTCAGCAAGCCGGGTGTTGTCTAACGACTCAAGGTTAGCCAACCACAACTGCCCCTCAGGCCCTGCAAAATATAGGAGGGTTCGTCCATCGGGCGACAACCATGCGCGTCCCGGGTCCTTGTATGAAGCAGCCAGCAACTGAGGTGACTTCGTGGCCCATCTCAACGCCTGGATGTCGCTTCCGTCAGGCCTGGCAGTATACAACCGATGCGTCCGAGCATAGACCAGCCGGTTACTGGACTGCGGCTTCGGTCCAGGTGTGAAGGTTGGCCACGGCGGAGGTGGGGCTTCGCCCCCTCGAAGTTGTTGAGGGACTTGCGCCGCCATATTTAACGCCGCCTCGTCGGGTTGTGCAGACCGAGAAGCCGGCGCCGGCTGTTGGCCGGCGTTGGGCGCAGCCAACGTCACAAGCGGCGGCAGTGTTGGCACAGCCGGCTGCGAAGATCCACCGCACGCAAGCAGCCCGATCGCCAATGCGATAACGCCTAACAGAACTGCAAATCGTTTCATAGAACTCCTCATTGTTCACCAATCACGGATCAATGGTCACCGACAACAAGGCATTCTGCCGGCAACTGGGGGTGAGCAGGTCACAGGTATACCGGGGCATCTTGTTCGAAAGAGCAGCCGTCTCCATCACCGACGCTGCATCTGCCCCAGGCACCGAGACCGGCCAATCCGCAGTCAGGGGCGCACCCTGGCTCCCGGCCCAGGCTGGTCCAACGATCTCGCCCAACCCGCTAAGAGAGTCCGGCCCAGGTGTAGACCGATGGTGTTCCGGGCTAGACTCGGCCACACATTCCTGGCTGACCGGCATCGCTGATGCCGCACTCAGATTTGCGTAGCTGGCGGCAAAAATCGCAAGAATAATCACCGCGCTCAGGAAGAAGCTGGTGAGAGATGGCAGTCTCAGTTGGACCGCCTCGCCGCCGACGAGGCGCCGGATTCGCTCTTCGGTTTCGTTCGCCGGCTCGCGGGTAATGCTGATCAAGCCGACAATGGACAGCCTGCCCAGCGCGCCGGCAGCTACCTCAACTGGCTGCAAAGCTTGCACCTGTCCATCACTCGTTGACAGCAATTTAACCAATGCGCTCGCCAACGGAAGTTCATCCGCACAGGCCGTCACTTCATCGGCTGCAACCTCCTTCGCAGCCAGATAGCTATCACGAAGGTCGCCGGCCAGTGGCAGAAAGTACAGCCCTCGAGCCAGCGCGCGGCTAAGCCAGACCTTGAGTGGGTCCCGGCTCTGAGCATGATACCCCTCATGACGTAACACAGCTCGTAGCTCCGAGTCGTCCAGCAAGGCCAGAAGCGCCACCGGAACACACACACGCGGTCGTATAAAGCCGTAGCAGAAAGGTGCTATAACCACGTCGGAGACACAGTCGATCCGGTCCTCCAGCCCCACTTCCCGCGCAACGCGCGCCAGGCGATCCGGCACCGGCACACGGTACGGTGCCAGCCTGTCCAGGAGGCGCCAGGTTGCGCGCCATTGGCGCAGCAGGGTGAGGCCGGCCATGAGAACGAAGGAGCCAATAATGCCCACCGGCAGCAACACGCCTGGCGTGGACAACTGGCGCAGCAGGTTCTCCCACAACGACGCACACGTCTCATAGATGGGCGCAAAGTAAGACACGAAGCCCGATAATGCCATCAGCAGCCCAAAAGCCAGAACCACCAGCCCGTAGAAAGTAGCTCTAGCTGTGATGCGACCGCTGCGCCTGAACTCAAATCGCATTACCGTTTCTCCTCGTCCATCCGAGCCTGAATTAACGCCTGCAACTCCGCCAGACGGGCCGAATCGATCCGATCTACCGCATTGACAAACTGCGCAATAGCCAGATCTCCGAAGTCCCGGATCAGACCCTCCATGACGTTGCGTGAGACCTGGGCCAGGAAGGCGTCCCGGCTCGCACATGGGGCGTAGCTGTAAGCGCGTCCGATCCGCTGGCGTGACAGGATCCCCTTGTCGACCAAGCGATTCATGACAGTCATCACGGTCTTGTAGTTGTAGTCATCGCCCAGACGGGCACACACGTCAGCGACCGTGGGCTCTTCCAGGTCCCAGACAGCATCCATGATCTGGGCCTCAAGTTCGCCAAAGACCCGCGCCAAACCGCGCTGATCTAACTTGAAAGTCTGTACTGTCTGTTTACGAGTCATGATATCCCCCACTGACGAATCTCTTACATCGTGTAAGGCACCGGAAGCCAAGTCCTATAACGGATTAGAGAGTCAATAAGATACGGGCATGTGCTGCAATTCCTCACACATGGTACACTATGTCTCCGCTACCGACACTGTCCCAAGCTCAATGCGATCGATAGCACGCTGCAGTTGCGCCCGGGCTTCGACAGCCAGGGGCAAGAGATTGGGATTGTCGGTCAGCCTGAGGAGGCTGCGCGGGTCCATGGCGGCGACAGCGGTGCCGCCTTCCACTTCAAACACGATGACGCGCGCCGGCATGAGCAGGCCGGCGCCTCGCTCGGACTTCAGAACCTGCGCCATCGTGGTCGCATCCCATGCCGCCAGGATCATGTACTTGTGAAAGTCATACCCCGAGGCGCTGAGGGTTTCGGCGACATCGATCTCTTCGACGACGCCGAAACCCTCCTCCCGGAGCGCCTGGCGAGTTTGAGCCAACACCTCATCGAACGGAGCCGCCACAACAGTGGACATTGCGTAGTCGATAGCCGGCGCTCGGAGGCGCCCACTACCCGTCTCGCCCTCCTCGACAACTTCCAGACTACGCGAAAACTGCAGGACAGCTCGAAAGAAATATAGCAGCGGGATCATGATCAACACCAACATGATCACCGCCAGAACCAGCGTGCGAGAGTCGTCAAACATGCCGGCCTCGGTACGTGATCAAACGACAAACGCGTCTTACGAGATGTAAGACACGATCCCAAATGAAAACGCGGACCAGCATAGGCCAAGACGGGAACTGGGATGGGGCGCTGTGTCCGCGTTCCACGATGCTGTAACGCAGCCTCAATGACAAAGTTACGGGCCTACATGACAGATTTCAGAGTGAGGTGCCCGTCCTGGACCGGATTGTGGTCCGGACCAGGACGGGAAAGGCAGTAGCGTTATGATCGACGCATCAGGTACACCCCACCGCCGCCGATCACCAGCCCAATGATCAGGGCGATGATAGCGTACAGGGTGGTGTTGGTCGGCGTCGGAGCGGGGGGTGCCTCGGCTGCGGCTTTGGCACTGGAAGCTGCCTCCTCAGCCGCCGTCTTGGCCTCGCCGGCCATGCTCTTGGCC
>CAYYSH010000008.1:0-853 GCA_964474265.1 uncultured Anaerolineales bacterium | reverse complement strand
CGGCTTTGGCGGCGTCCTGTGCGGCGGAGGCCGCTTCCTCCACCTTCTTGGCGGACTCAGGACCCAGCTCAACCGGAGCCGCGCCGGCCACCTTGGCCTCTACGGCATCGTGGATCAGCTCGTTCATCTTGTTGATGTGATCATCGTCGCGCATCACACGGCCGTAAGTGGCGATCACCTTGTCGTTCCAGAAACTCTCGTCAGCCATATTCTGGTGACAGCCCATGCAGACGCCCGTTCGTTCCATCCGGGCTCGCGTGTCGTCATCCAGCGGCCGCGAACCGGGCCAGTGCGAGCCGACGGTCTGGAGCTGCTGGCCATCGCGGGAGACGATCTGGCTCCAGTCGATGGACAACTCGGGGATGGCCGGGATCTGGATTTGGGCTTTCTTTGGCCAGATGGTGCCATCGGCGTTCTCCAGGTCAACGACGATATTCTCGGGGTAGCGCTGCTGGTAGAGGCCGTTCTGGATGCCGTAACCCATGCTCTTGGGGTTGCTGTGGCAGCTCTCGCAGGTGCGCGCCTTGCGCGTCACCGAGTGTGGCTGCACTGGGGCCATGTCGATGGCCCTCTGGCCCTCTGGCCCACCACCCTCAGTGCCTGGCGGTGTCTTGCCGATGGCGTTGAGCATCAGCACCTCGCCATCGGGGCCGAACACGGTCTTGACTACCTGGCAGCCCGGCATCAGGGGCGTCACGCGCCCTTCGCCATTGATCCCCAGAATGGGGTCTTCCCAGCGCAGGTACGAGCGCGACTCGTTGACCTCGCCGGGTGATGTGCCAACCACCACACCGGGGGTGGTTGTCTCCTCAGTGACTTCAGGATGCTCGGCCACAGTCAACCCATCGGAGAA
>CAYYSH010000007.1:0-22068 GCA_964474265.1 uncultured Anaerolineales bacterium | reverse complement strand
GAACGCGCAGCATGGCCGCGATTTGCCGGCCCACCTCGTTGATGAGCCCCAGTTGGCGGGCTCGTGTCTGCTCCGTGTCGAACAGATGGGCTTTCTCGACCGCCACGCCTACCTGCTTACCGATATCCAGCAGGAGCCTCAAATCATCTGCATCGAACGAATGAGAGGAGCGAGTTCCGATAACAATTGCACCGTTGACGTGATCGCTGGCCTGTAGGGGCACATACGCGGCTGACTGCAAACCTTCTTGGCGCATCAACTCGCGCGCTGGAACATTTTCCGAGTCGATATCATGCAAGATGAATGGAGCCGCGGAAGAGACCATCTCTCCCCACCAGCCGGTGCCGGCTACAACCCGTTTCAAGTCAGGGTGTTGTGCCAGGGCTGGGGAGACACCCTCGATCGCTCTCAGCACCAGGTCACCGGAGCGCCGCTCACGCAGATAGATGGCACAGCAGTCAGCACCGACGACGGCTAACACCTGGTGAACAGCTTCGCGCATTACCTGGTCCAGATCCAGCGAACTTCCGACAGCCATTGCGACAGCATTAAGTGCTTGCAATGAGCGAATTTGCTGGTTCAGCCGGCGATCGTTCGATGCTGTTGACTCGGGCATACAGTTGTGCTAAGGGAGTAAACCCAGGCGAGGGGCAGGTTCCCGGGCTTAATTGGGTAGCATATGTCTTCTAGCGAACCTGCACTTCAAACCGACAAGGCGAACTCTCACCACAGAGGCCGCTGAGAAAAACTGGAAAAGCTCTGCGGTAGAACCCTGCCTCGTTTGTCAAAGATACAGCTTATGAAGATGTCTAGTGCGATTCCAGGAACAACGCAATAAATGATAGCAGTACAAAGCGATTCTGGCAAGCCGGAACCACGCAATGAGTGCTGTATAAGAAAACTGGGGGCATTCATACAGAATGCCCCCAGTTTGTTGAGTTACAAGTCGGGTCGCGGGACTAACCGCGCGCTGCTTCCAGGCGTCGCGCGACTTCAGGCCAGTTTACCACATTCCACCAGGCTTTCACGTAGTCACCCCGCCTGTTTTGATACTTGAGGTAATAGGCATGCTCCCACACGTCGATGCCCAGAATGGGGGTGAGGCCATCCATCAAGGGACTATCCTGGTTGGCCGTCGATAGCACCGACAATCCACCGCCGGCGTCTACCACGAGCCAGGCCCAGCCCGAGCCAAAGCGGCCCAGGGCCGCCTTCGAGAACTGGTCCCTGAAAGCTTCAAACCCGCCAAAGGCTGAGTTGATGGCCGTCGCCAAAGCACCACTGGGCTCACCGCCACCATCCGGGCTCATGATCTGCCAGAAGAGCGAGTGGTTCGCATGCCCGCCGCCGTTGTTACGAACGGCCGTGCGGATGCTTTCCGGCACACTGTTGATCTCGCGCAGCAGATCCTCTACGCTCTTGGCCGCCAGGTCAGGGTACCCTTCCAGGGCGGCGTTCACGTTGTTGACGTAGCCGGCATGATGCCGGTCGTGGTGGATCTCCATCGTCATGGCATCGATATGCGGTTCCAGTGCATCGAAGGGATACGGTAGGTCGGGAAGTTGATAAGCCATTGTGTGATCTCCTTTCCAAAGATACTCGTGGCAGGTCGAAACTGCCTAAATACTGATTGGGCTTGGCCGTTCGCCAGTGGGTTGAGCGCTACATCAACGCAGCGTCAAGTTCGATCTCCAGACTGCCCCGGAGAGCGTTAGACACTGGACAGCCGGCCTCAGCTTCCTGCGCAATCCGCTTGAAGGTGGCTTCGTCGAGTCCCTCGACCCGTCCTCGCGTCTCAAGGCGCATCTTCGTGATCTTGAAGCCACCCGTTTCTTGAGGGGTTAACGAACAAATGGCACGCGTCTGGATCTGTTGAGGTTGATACCCCTGGCGCTCCAGTGTAGCCGCAAACGCCATACTGTAACACGCTGCATGTGCGGCTGCGATAAGTTCCTCAGGGTTGGTGCCAGGTTCCTGCTCGAAACGAGTGCCAAAGCTGTAAGGTGTATCGCTCAGAACGCCGCTCGCGCTACTGACCTGGCCGGTGCCGCCACGCAGACCACCGTTCCACACACCTTCTCCAGTTCGCTTGATTTCTACCATGCAGTGGAGCTCCTTTCATGCGTACAAGAGGATGTCAATGCCCGCTAAGCGGATTTAATTATAGCACAGAAGCTCCATGCGCGTCAATTGATTAGAAACTATTTTGGCGACAAATCTGCTAAACCAATGCGTGCAAACAATCATGGCCGGGAGCCGGCCACGACAGCCGGCTCCCGGCCACCATCTCCATCGGGTAATTAGCCGCCGACGATCGCTTCGGTGTCGATCTGGGCTCGCTGGAGCCGGCCACTGTAGTCCACGTAGATGCTCTTCCATTCCGTGAATACATCCAGGCCGGCAATGCCGGCTTCGCGGTGGCCGTTCCCGGTCGCTTTGTTGCCGCCAAACGGTAGATGAATTTCCGCACCGATGGTACCGTGATTTATGTAAACCAGGCCGGTGTCGAAATCACGCATGGCCTGAAACGCAGCATTCACATTCCGGGTGAAGATCGAGCTAGACAGCCCGTAGGCAACCTTGTTATTGACCTCTATAGCCTCTTCCAGCGTGTCTACAGTGATGAGTGAGGTGCATGGGCCGAAGATTTCTTCCTGGGCCACGCGCATGTCGATGGTCACATTGTCAAAGATGGTTGGCTCGTAGAAGAAGCCGCCGGCATACTTGCCCGGACCCTCCCAAATCTTGCCACCCGTCAGCACGGTTGCACCCTCGTTTTCGGCGATCTCCGTGTAGCTGTGAATCTTCTCCAGGGCACGCCGGTTGATCACCGGGCCGACGTCTGTCGTCTCCAGCAGGCCACTGCCGAGCCGCAGGTTCTCCACTCGCTCGACCAGGCGCTTGGTAAACTCCTCCTTGATCCCACTCTGGATGATGACCCGGCTGGCAGCGGTGCAGCGCTGGCCTGTCGTGCCGAAAGCGCTCCACACAACACTGTCGAGCGCCAAATCCAGGTCAGCGTCATTCATCACGATGATGGCATTCTTGCCACCCATTTCGAGATGCACTTTCTTCAATTGCTGGGCACCCAGCACGTACACATGCCGGCCCACTTCCGTCGAGCCCGTGAAAGACACGACGCTGACATCGGGGTGCGACACAAGAGCATCCCCGACCGTACTCCCTGGTCCTGTCACCAGATTCACGACACCTGGCGGGACGCCTGCCTTTTCCAAGATCTCCACAAACTTGGCCGCCAGGAGCGGTGTATCGCTGGCCGGCTTGAACACCACCGTATTGCCGGCCACCAGAGCCGGAAACATCTTCCAACTGGGAATGGCGATGGGGAAGTTCCACGGCGTGATAATGCCGACAACGCCCACCGGGTCACGAACGGCCATGGCGAACTTGTTTGGCAGTTCCGAAGGGACCGTTGCGCCCAAAAGCCGGCGACCCTCGCCCCCCATGTAGAATGCCATGTCGATGGCCTCCTGCACGTCGCCCAGCGCCTCCGGCAAGACCTTGCCCATCTCGGTCGTCAGAAACTCGCCCAGTTCCTGCTTGTGCTCTTTCAGAAGACGACCAACTTCGAAAAGGATCTCACCGCGGTGCGGGGCCGGCGTCAAGCGCCATCTCTCAAAAGCCTTTCTCGCAGCCGCCACAGCAGCTTCCACATCTTGTTCATCCGACCTCGGCACTGTGCCGATCAATTCACCCGTGGCCGGATTGATACTCTCCATCCTCTCTCCCGTGTGAGACGGGACCCACTCGCCATTGATGTAGTTCTGATACTCCATGTTCAACCTCCATGTTGTACACGTCCATACTGCGTTTTGCGTAGCCTGAGTGGCATCGTTAGCACGGCACGCAGCGCGCGACTCGTACACATTGTAGATGGCGGAATGGAAACTGTCAAACGTTCAAGAAGAGCTATAGCCGGCAGCCGACGAACTTCACGTAGGTCTCGCCAGGATCTACCTCAACGCGCGGCGGCGATCCGGGACAGGGGACGATCCCAACAGGGAATTGAACTTCGAAAATGATCGGGTAAGGGGAAGTGAGGAAGATAGCTTCACCATTTACATCGGTGACCCGGCTCACGGAGATTGTCTGGCCATCGCTATCAGTGTAGAGGCCAACGATCTGAGCCCCTTCAATCGGGTTGCCGCCTTCGTCCTCAACTCGAACCACGACGCTGTTCGACGGCACGTCGAGGGAGCCGGCCATCGCAGGCGCGTTATGCATCACCAATGGGAGAAGGGCTCGGTACGGTGGGCTTTCAGCATCCGCCGCAATGATAACGGCTGTGAGACTACGGAATAACAAAACGATCAGGAACACGGTCAACAATGCCATCATCCGGCCGGCAACGCCAGACAAGGGGCTGCCAACATCGCGGCTCGACGGCAATCGTACAGTTTGCCACTGGCGCGCCGTGAGTATCGACCTGACAAGGCACAACACGCCGGCAGGTACTCCATCGCCGCCGACCTGGAGCCCTTTTATCGGTCGATTGTCGCGGCCTCTGAGAGTTCTCAGCATGCCGGGCGGAGCACGCTGCTCCATCGCGTTTTCTCCTCGTCGCCCACACTCTCATCGCGGACCCGGATTGAGGCTGTAAAGGGAAGGATTGCAAGAACTGAGATGGTTGTGTGGAAAAGTGTCCCCGATCTCTGTCAGTATGCCATACCACAAATAATGTGATGCTTTGTGCCGGCAAAGCCTTACGTGAAACCCCGTGACTCTTGAGCCATTTGCCGAAGGGATGGCGATGCCAGCAGCTCGATAACTGCCGGTATCGCCATCCAGCCAATCAACGCCTGAATGGCCGGCAGGGTTCCCACCCTACGCGACCCGTCGAAGGAGGCGCTGTGCCTCCAGGCGCTTGATCTCGGCTTTCTTGCGGGCGATCTGGCTTCGCAAGCGAGCATCTTCGATGAGATGCTCGGCCTGGCCATAGAGCTCATTCAATTCACGCCGTGCCCGATGCAGGAGCGCCTCGATATCTTGCCGGCGATGTTGCAGTTCTGGCTCAGCCATGGCCCGCAGCTCCTCTGCCCGATGGCGAACATTCACCACCTGTTGTTCAACGCGAGGCCGAAGGACCATCTGCTGGAGCCAGACCACCAACGCAACCAATGCACCGGCCACAGCGCCGGACAACAGCCAGATCACAGGAGTATTGCGTTCTTTTATCCGATTGATCAACATGGTTCACCTCCTCTGTGCCTTCACACTGATAACCATGAATCAACCTGACTTCTGCACAACAAAAGCCGACCCTTTATCCCTGCGGAAAAAAGACCGGCTTTTGATGACATATACCCACCTCGAATATGCTGAAGCGTCATTGCCAGCAGCGAGGTTGCAAGCTATGATGTTGGCAAAAACTCTCTACTGCTTAAAATTATACAAGAAAATCGGGGCGATGTCTATAGGCTCGGCATTAGAATTGAGTTAAAGATTGGCCATCCAGGACCAGACCGTTTGGCTCAAACCTTACCCGGGATGCCCCCTTGAGTCATGGCATAGGTATTCAGGTATTCGTCTAACTGCTCCGGCGTTAAGTCTGTCATCTCACGCGCCACGTCGCGGACCCGCCGGCCCTCCGCCATGGCCTTCTTGGCAATCTGAGCCGCCAGGTCATAGCCGATATGGGGTGCCAGGGCAGTCACGAGAATCGGGTTTTTCTCGACCAACTCCTCCATGTGTTCACGGTTTATGGTGAAGCCGGCGACGGCCTTGTCGGCCAGAGTTCGACTGGCATTCGCCAGAATGGTGATGGACTGCAAGAGATTATGCGCGATGAGCGGCAGCATCAGGTTCAATTCAAAGTTGCCCGATTGACCACCGACGGTGATTGCCACATCGTTGCCCATGACCTGGGCGCAAACCAGCGTGACAGCTTCGGCAATCACCGGGTTAATCTTGCCAGGCATGATGGACGAGCCCGGCTGAACAGCCGGCAGCGTGATTTCGGCCAGGCCGGCCTGTGGTCCCGAGTTCATCCAGCGTAAGTCGTTGGCAATCTTCATCAGCGACGCGGCGACGGTCTTCAACTGGCCGCTGAGTTCGACGGCGGCATCCTGGCCGGCCTGAGCCTCGAAGTGATTGGACGCCTCACGGAAGGGCAACCCTGTCAACTCGACCAGCCGGGCAGCCACGCGGGCACCAAACTCTGGATGGGCATTGATGCCAGTGCCAACCGCCGTACCGCCGATGGCCAGTTCAGCCAGACGCGGCAGAGTTGCCTGAATCCGGCGAATACCATGGTCGATCTGGCTGGCATGCCCCGACAACTGCTGACCGAGGCGAATGGGCATGGCGTCCATCAGGTGGGTCCGGCCCGTCTTGACCACATCGTCGAATTCTTCCGCCCGCCGCAGCAATGTGTCACGCAGGTGACGCAAGGCCGGTAGCAGCCGCTCCTCCGCCTCCAGATAGGCCGCAACATGGATGGCCGTCGGGATCACGTCGTTAGACGACTGCCCCAGGTTGACATGATCGTTAGGATGCACTGGCTTCTTGGAACCAACCTCACCTCCGAGGATCTGGATAGCCCGATTGGCAATCACCTCGTTGGCATTCATGTTCGTCGAGGTGCCTGAGCCAGTCTGGTATACATCGATGGGGAAATGATCGTCTAACGCTCCGTCGATGACCTCCTGAGCAGCCTGGCGGATAGCGCCGGCCAGCTTCGAATCCAAAAGGCCAAGGTCCTCGTTGACCTGCGCGGCCGCGTATTTGATCAGGCCGAGGGCGCGGATAAACACGCGAGGAAAGGTAATGCCACTGATGGGGAAATTCTCGATAGCCCGTTGAGTTTGAGCACCATACAGGGCGGAGGCCGGCACTTCAACCTGCCCCAGAGAGTCTCTTTCAACACGCACTTCCATCGATCCTTCCTTTCTGTTTCAACGTGATTCAGCTTCTTGACACAAGCATCATCCTACCATATACTCAAGGCACATGCAAACTCGGGGAGCGCAAAAGCAAGGTGCTCCGAGGCGAGGCAGGGAAAGCGCAGCGTCCTACAAATCCAATCGAATCCTGGCCTTCACCCTGCCTCAAACCTACGCCAGGAGGAGGTTAACGATGTGTGGACGGTTTACATTGGCTGCATCAATCGAGGAGATTGCCGCTGAATTTGGCGTCTCCAACACCTCTGTGGAGCATGAGCCCCGCTACAACGTTGCACCTACCCAGGACGTACTGGTCCTGGTCGCGAACGGGGAACGCCGGCTGGAAAAGTTCCGATGGGGGCTGGTACCGCACTGGGCCAAGGAGCCCAACACCCGCTACAGCATGATCAACGCACGAGCAGAAACGGTTACCGAGAAGCCCAGCTATCGCACGCCTTTCGCCAAGCAACGCTGTCTCGTACTGGCAGATGGCTTCTACGAGTGGCAGAAGGCCGGTGACAAGAAAATCCCGATGTACGTCCGGCTGAAATCGGGCCGGCCTTTCGGCATGGCCGGCCTGTGGGACATTTGGAGGCCGGCAGAGGGTGGCGCTCCGCTCAAGAGTTGCACCATTATCACCACGACATCGAACGAACTCCTGAAACCCATCCACGACCGGATGCCGGTCATCCTCCCCCATGATGCCATCGATGAATGGCTGGGCCTCCTGGATGAGCCCGACCAAGATGAGCTGTTAGCTCTGCTAAAGCCATACCCAGCCACAGAGATGGAGGCATACGCTGTTTCACGTTACGTAAACTCGCCGGCGAACGATTCACCCAAGTGCATCCAGCCGGTTTGAGATATCCGGCGTGTACTCTGAGAAAAGGCGAAGGTCTCCAATCGAGCCCCGTTGTATACCTCGATTGGAGACCTTCGCTGATTTGCGTGTGTTGCGAGAAGAGGTTCCCCTACTCAGCCATCGTACGTGCGAATGAGCGTTAAGCAGCAACCAGTCGCTCGAAAACCTCCTGGGATTTCACCCAAACATCTTCGTGGAGACTGCGGCCGTGGCTGTCCATGGTAACAACGGCCGGGAAGTTCTCCACACGGATCTTCCAGAAGGCCTCGGGCACGCCAAATTCGAGCTTGTAGACGTCAATAACCTCAACCACAGCGTTAGCAATCAGTGAGGCAGCACCGCCTACAGCCTGCAGGTACACCGCGCCAAACTCCTGGCAGGCTTTCAATGTGTTGGGCCCCATGCCGCCCTTGCCGATGACGGCTTTGACATTGAAGTGCTCGATCACTTCAGGTTCATAGACTTCTTCGCGTATGCTGGTGGTTGGGCCGGCGGCCACGAACCGCCAGACGCCGTCCTCCTTCTTCACGATCGGCCCGCAGTGATAGATCACACCACCATCCAGGTCGGCCTTCAGCTTTTCGTACATCTCCCGCTCGGAGGCCGGCACCTGATCCGTTCGGATGAAGTTCTCGATCATGTACTTGTGGGCCGCGTCTCGGGCGGTGAGCATCACCCCAGAGAGGCTCACGGTGTCACCCACATGCAGTGCACGGATTTGCTCATCAGAGATGGGAATCGTCAGCTCAATCAATTTGCACCTCCCCATCACGATAGGTCAATGTGCGGCGGCGGTCAGCCCAGCACATGTAGGAAACAGAGACGTAGTAGCACGCCGGCAGGCGATGCAAAACATCCATTTGAACATCCAGCACAGTAGTCTTACCACCCAGACCCATCGGTCCAATGCCCAACTGGTTTGCTTCTTCGTAGATTCGCTCCTCCAGCTCCGCCAACTCCGGCTTCGGGTTGCGCTCGCCCAGTGGTCTAAACAACTGCTCTTTGCTTCGCACGTATCCTGAACCACGGTCACCACCAACGGCCACGCCCAATATGCCTGGGGCACACCCCTTACCCTGTGCGTTCAAGACGGCGTCCAGCACAACCTTGCGCACACCTTCCAGGTCACGGCCGGCATTGAATCTGGCATCCGGCAACTTGTACTGGGCACCGACATTCTCACAGCCGCCGCCCTTTAGGAGCAGCCTGACCTGCAGATAGTCCTCTTCCCACTCGTGGAAATGAATCGAAGGGAATTCCTCGCCCAGGTTGTTACCGCTGTTCTTGCCTGTGAGGCTATCGACAGCGTTTGGGCGCAGGTAGGCCCGCTCGGTCGCCTTGGCAACGGCGTCGCGAATCTGCCGGCGCAGCTCAATCGTGGACCAGCCCGTGGGGTAGTACACGTAGAAAATGGGGGTACCGGTATCCTGGCAAATCGGGGTGCTCTGCTTCCGCGCCAGTTCAACATTCTCCAGAATGGTGTCAAGAACGGCAGTAGCAGGTGTGCCAGGATCTTCCTGATCCCTGGCCCGGCGGATTGCGTTCTCCACGTCCGGAGGGAGGTCGGTCGCAGCACGGCGCACAAGCTCAACGAAATACTCCGTCAGATCTTCCATACAATCACGCCTCCTCTGAGTGGGCTCCTTGAACGGTCGTTACCCACTAACATACTCCACGAAGGTCTGATTCAGGTCTTGATAAAGTCCAAAGTGTGTCCAAGAAACTCAGAGATGGACAGAAAGTGGAGAAAATCCGGAAGCCGTCGCGATAGATTGCGTCTTCGCAACCTCGCCTGTGTCACTCGCCCGCCTGAGATACGGCTACGGCAAGCTGCCGGCGCAGACCAGCCCCCAGAATGCAGACATCTGGCCAATGTCCTGAACGTCGATCAGGCCGTCGCCATCCAGATCGAGAGCGGCGTCATAGTCAAGGTCGCCGGCCTGCGTGTGCCAGCGGGCTGCGAGCTCCATCACGTCGATGACGTTGATCACCGCATCGCCCGTCACATCAGGGCACGGCTCAAAGTACGCGGCGGCCGGCGGGCCATGCCGGCCGCTGTCATCGATACCGGCCACGTACACAACGTGCCGGCCCTGTACCCCGGACAGGTCAACTGTCGCTGACATGGACTCCACCGGCGTGTCAAGGGTCTGATCATCGGGTGTTAGCAGAATTCCGGTGCCCGGAATGCCAATCCGATCGACGAACACTTCCCCGCCGGCTGGCGGCTCCGGGCTCGTGGCCTGGCGATCAAGCACAGTGTGTACGGTCATAAACCGGCCCCTCTGGCGCACCTGCAGGTCCCGGACCAGTGGTGCGGCGGCCAGGCGGTAGGGGGCGCCGGCCAGTTTGATAGCGTGGAGCAGTGCATCCCGGTTCTCCAGCCACTGCTCGTGGGCAGTTGCGCAGTCAGGCCAGAAGTAGTTGTCTACTGCGCCGCTGCCAATCTCAACTGTGAAGCAGGGAATGCCCTGTACGCCATACGCCCAATCACAGGTGTCACCGCTGGTTGGATAAAGATCGGAGCTCTGCTCAGGTGTGTAGCCGTTGAAAGTTGCTAACACAGACGCGATATTGCGCAGGCCAATGTCATCCGGGGCCGGCGCGTAGGTGTAGCCCCAGGGATACATGATCAAATCGCTGAACGAATGCAGCGAAATGACGAGGTTGAACTTTTGGTTTTGCACGAGATCGCGGATCGCCTGCGTTTCTGGCTCCGAGAAAGCGGCCCGCCCGCGATATGTCAGGTTACAGGGATTGCTACTGGCACCGACGGTTGCCCATTTGTGGTCATAGTTCCGATTCAGGTCAACGCCGAACGAATTGGGCGGACTGGATGTTGCGCATGTCGACTGACTGTTGTTCGCGTTTTTGCGCCAATCGACGCTGTATTCCGCATACAGGTGGCCGTCCGGGTTAACGAAAGGGATAATCCAGATATCACGGTTGTCCACAAGCCAAGTGATGTCGGCATCGTGGCCGTAGCTTGTCAGGAGAAGCTCTGCCAGGTTGAGGGCCACTTCCGGGGTGACAATCTCCCGCGCATGATGGAGCGCTACCAGGAGCAATTGCGGCTTCGGCTCAACATTGGCTTTGTTCGTGATGCGTAGTGTCCACAGCCGGCGGTCGGCCTGGCCCTGGGCCGTTTGCCAGGATGGGCCGGCATCGATCAACTCGACCAGGCCTGGATAACGCTCGGCCCAATCGCGCATCTGTGTCACAGCGGCGTCGAAAGTTCGGAAACACGCAGGGAAGTTAACCATGTACTGAGGAGCATTGTCCAGTACATTCACCGCGACCTGCTGCATCTGCAAGGTTGCCACCTGGTCGGGGGTCAAGAGCGCAGTCACGCGGTCAGGAGTCACTTCCCAGATATCCCAGCCATGGCCGGCCATGTCTGCCAGCACGTCGGGGCCGGGATTGGGGAAGGTAACGAGCCGGGATGTGGGAGGTGGAGCAGCAGCAATGGTAGTACCGGCCAATGCAACCAGCACCAGAATAGGCAAAAGAGAGAAGGGGCGAGAGGTGTGAGTCATGGATCTCCTCGAGGCACTGATCGGGATTGGGTGATTCAATTAGTCGACTACTTGTCCCGACGCCTGGCCGGCTCCCGTCGTTACGTCCAGATAGGCAAAAGGGGCAGCAGAGTGCTGCCCCTTTTGCATCGAACCCATCCTACCCGTCTGGCTAGCCGACCGATCCCTCCATCTCAAGCTGGATCAGCCGGTTCATTTCTACCGCATACTCCAGCGGCAACTCCTTGGTGAAGGGCTCCATGAACCCTTGCACCACCATGCTGATGGCCTCGCTCTCGTCCAGCCCTCGGCTCATCAGGTAGAACAACTGCTCCTCGCCAATCTTGCCGACCGTAGCTTCGTGGGCCAGAGTCACGTCCTCTTCATTCACCTCGATGTAAGGAATCGTGTCACTTCGGCTTTGATCATCCAGAATCAACGCATCACAGATCACGCTGATCGCCGAATGTCGTGCGCCCTTGTTGACCTTGGCGAGGCCGCGGTACGTGGCCCGCCCGCCGTGATGGCTGATCGACTTGCTGGTGATGGTGCTGGTGGTCTCAGGGGCCATGTGGACCATCTTGGCTCCAGCATCCTGGTGCTGGCCTTCGCCGGCCAGGGCAATGCTGAGAACCTCACCCTTGGCCTTCGGCCCCATCAGGAATACACTCGGATACTTCATGGTCAGCCGCGAGCCCATGTTACCGTCCACCCACTCCATGGTAGCGCCCTCGTACGCGAAGGCCCGCTTGGTCACCAGGTTGTAGATGTTATTGGCCCAGTTTTGGATCGTTGTATAGCGGCAGGTGGCATGCTCTTTGACGATGACCTCCACGACCGCGCTGTGCAAACTGTTAGTCGAGTAAATTGGTGCCGTGCATCCCTCGATATAATGTACCTTGGCCCCCCGCTCTACGATGATCAGCGTGCGCTCGAATTGCCCCATGTTCTGGGCATTGATGCGGAAATAGGCCTGCAGCGGGATCTCAACCTCAACACCTTCGGGCACGTAGATGAATGAACCACCGCTCCACACTGCGCTGTTCAGTGCGGCGTATTTGTTGTCGCTGGCCGGCACGACAGTGCCAAAGTACTGCTTGAAAAGCTCGGGATGCTCCTGTAACGCGGTGTCGGTATCCAGGAAGATGACTCCCATCTCTTCCCATCGCTTATGCAGGTTATGGTAGACCACCTCGGATTCGTACTGGGCGCCGACGCCGGCCAGGAATTTCTGCTCCGCTTCGGGGATGCCCAGTTTGTCAAAGGTATTGCGGATGTACTCCGGCACGTCATCCCAATCCGTCGCCTTCTTGTCATCCGGCCGGACGTAGTAGTAGATTTCCTGATCGTCCAGTTGCGACAGGTCGCCACCCCAGGTGGGTACTGGCTTTTGCTTGTAGATCTCGTACGCCTGGAGCCGGAAATTCAACATCCACTCCGGCTCGCCCTTCATCGCCGAAAGCTGACGAATGACGCGCTCGTTCAACCCCTTCTCGCTCTTGAATGTATACAGCTCAGGGTCGCGGAACCCGTATTTTTCGATATTAAGATCCAAACCATTCACTTGCGTTGCCATACGTGCCTCCAAGCTCAGCGCGCAGCAGCCGGCTCTGGCTACTGGTCGCAGATGATATACATGCAGACCTTGCTTGCATGCCTATTATATCACAGTCCATGAAACCTGTCAATATATACGATAAATATCATAAAAATTTGGTTTGTGCGGTGAATGTATGCGGCCTGCCGGCCCTCTGCCCTTCACAACTCTTCCTCCTCGAAGTCCCAGTCGGGGATGCCATATACGCCGGCCTTCAGCGCCTTCAAGGACAGCAGAGCACACTTGATGCGGACCGGGCCGATGGGGATTCCCAGCATGTCAAGGATGTCCTCCTTGGTCAGGGTTTTCAGCTCATCCAGGGTCTTGCCCTCAACGACCTCGGTCAGCATGGACGCTGACGCCTGACTTATGGCACACCCTTCACCATGAAATTTGACATCCGCAACGCGGTCGCCATCCAGTTTCAACTGGATCACCAGCCGATCGCCACATAACGGGTTGTACTCTTCATGCGAAATATCGGGGTCCTCCATCTCCCCATAGTTGCGGGGATTTTGATAGTGATCCAGGATGTGTTCACGATAGAGGTCATACATGTTCGTCAGATCCCAAAAACGGCTTTGGCCTTTTCCAGGCCTTGGATGAGGATATCAACTTCGTCCGGAGTGTTGTAGAGGTAGAAACTGGCCCGTGCCGTTGCCGGCACGTTATATCGTCGCATAAGCGGCTGTGCGCAGTGATGGCCGGCACGGATTGCGATGCCCTCGCTGTCCAAGATAGTGGACACGTCGTGCGGGTGCACGCCTGGGATGTTGAAGGTGGCAACCCCGCCCCGCATATCAGCCGGCGGACCATAGAGCGTGAGCCCCTTCACCCGTGAGAGGGCCTCCAAAGCATACTGGATAATCCCGTGCTCGTGCTGCTGGATTGCCTCCATGCCGATACTGTTGAGATAGTCTACCGCATAGCCAAGACCAATCGCCTGAGCGATGGCAGGGGTGCCGGCCTCGAACTTCCACGGCAGATCATTCCAGGTCGCGGAATCCAGATACACCTCCCGGATCATGTCGCCGCCACCCATGAAGGGCGGCATGGCCTCCAGCAAATCCCGTTTGCCGTAAAGCACACCGATACCGGTTGGGCCACACATCTTGTGGCCACTAAACGCCAGAAAATCGCAGTCCAACGCCTGAACATCCACAGGCAAATGCGGCACACTTTGCGCTCCGTCCACAAGGATCTTCGCACCGACTTCATGGGCCCGCCGGCCAATCTCTGCGACGGGGTTGATGGTGCCGAGAACGTTGGACATATGAACAACGCTGACCAGTTTGGTGCGCTCCGTCAGCAAATCATCCAGGCAATCCAGGTCCAGGTAGCCATCATCTGTGACGGGGATGAAACGCAGCGTTGCGCCTTTCTCTTGAGCCAGGATTTGCCAGGGGATGAGATTGCTGTGGTGTTCCATCTCGGTGAGTAGGATCTCATCACCCGGGCCGATATTTGCACGCCCCCAACTATACGCCACCAAGTTGATCGATTCGGTGGTGTTGCGCGTCCAAATGACTTCCTTTGCGCTGCGAGCATTGATGAAACGAGCAACTTTGCGCCGGGCCTCTTCGTAGGCTGCGCTGGCCTGCTCGCTCAAGGTGTGGATACCTCGATGGACGTTCGCATTGTAGCGCCGGTAGTACTCATCCAACGCTTCAATCACGACGCGCGGTTTCTGCGAGCTAGCCGCATTGTCAAGGTACACTAATGGCCGGCCATGCACCTCCTGGTGAAGCACCGGAAAGTCCTGGCGGATGGCCTGCACATCCAGAGGTGACGTTGCAGGAACGTCGGTCATCTGCATCTGCTCTTTCCAGATCGCGTCCATATCAGTCACTCCTACCCCCAATGTCTAGGCAGGCTTGCATTGTCCGGCCTATACCTCGATAAAGCCCATTCCATCCTCAACAGGCATGCCGGCCTCACGCGCCCGCTTCTGGTGACGATACTTTCGCAACGCCGCCTTCAGGGTTGTGAGCGACAACGTGGCACACTTGGGCCGGCTCATCACAACTTCGCGGCCCAGGGTATCAATCAAGTCGTCATAGCTCATCTCATCGATTGCGGCCAACGTCTTTCCTTCAACCATTTCCATCAGAACTGACGCGGATGCCTGGCTGATTGTACAGCCATCGCCTGTGAAAGATATCTGCTGGACGGTTCCCGTCGCCTCATCAATTTTCAGATACAAATCGATGACATCGCCACAGCCCGGATTGCCGCCGCGCATGCTGACGTCGGCGTCGTGCAACTCCCCGTTGTTCCGTGGATTCTCGTAGTGGTCAACCAGATATTCGATGACGGCTTGTCTGTCGAGCATGGAACTTACTTCTCTATCGGCACCCGCACCAGGTTGCCCCACTCGGTCCACGAGCCATCGTAGTTGCGAACGTTCGGGTAGCCGAGCAGGTAGGTCAGCACAAACCAGGTGTGACTGGAGCGCTCACCAATTCGGCAGTACGCGACGATTTCCTGGCCGGGATGCAGGCCGTTCTCCTGCTCGTAGATCGCTCGCAGCTCGCCGGCTGACTTGAATGTGCCATCCTCGCGAACCGCGCGCGCCCACGGGATGTTCGCCGCGCCTGGAATGTGCCCACCACGCAGAGCACCCTCCTGCGGATAGTCCGCCATGTGCAGAAGTTCGCCAGTGTACTCCGCCGGCGAACGCACATCCACCAAAGGCCGGCCTGAGCCGATATGCGCCAGCACATCATCGCGAAATGCGCGAATCGGCGCATCTTTCCGCTCCGATGCCTGATAATTCGTCGCCGGATATTCCGGCACCTCCCTGGAAAGCTCTCGCCCCTCGTCGATCCATTTCTGCCGGCCACCGTTCATGATCCGGACGTCCGGGTGACCGAAAAGCTTGAAGACCCAGAAGGCATAGCACGCCCACCAGTTGTGCTTGTCACCGTAAAACACGACCGTGGTGTCATTTGCGATGCCCTTCGCGCGCATCAATTTTTCGAACCCTTCCCGACCAATGTAGTCACGAATCACCGGGTCATTCAAGTCTGTATGCCAGTCGATCTTGACAGCGCCGGGCACGTGGCCCAGGTCATACAACAGTACGTCTTCATCCGATTCCACAATCCTCACACCGGGGTCGTTCTTGTGCTCCTCCACCCAGTCGGTGCTCACCAGAACCTCTGGATGAGCATAGCCGGCCTGGGTGATGGCCGGCGCGTCATCATACGGTGCTACCATCTATTTCACCTTTTCCGAAATCTCGGTGCGCAGGTGCTCGCGCACACTTTCCAACGGAATACGCTCCAACACTGGCTCAAAGAATCCGTTAACAATCAGGCGTCGCGCCTCAGACTCCGGGAGCCCATGTGCCATCAAGTAGAATAGTTGCTCCGGATCAATCTTGCTCACCGTCGCGCCGTGTGACGCACGAACATCGTTCGCCTCTATCTCCAGGCTGGGGATTGAGTCTGCACGCGCGTCCGGGCTAAGAACCAACGTCTTCTCGTGAAGATAGGAAGCGACATTCTGGGCCCCGGGATGAATCTTGATCAAGCCTTCAAAGACAGATCGAGACCGATCCTGCAACGCCCCTTTGAACAATAGATCACCTGACGTGAATGGGGCCACATGGTTCATCAGCGTGTAAGTGTCGTTATGTTGTTGCCCATCCAGGAAGAACACGCCGACGATTTCTGTACTGGAGCCGGCACCTGCCAGCCGGCTCTCCACAAATTCCCGAGACAGGTCTGCTCCAATGGCACCTATCGTCCATTTGATCACGCTGTCCGGCTGAGTGACGGCACGGCGTGAACTGAAGGACAAAACGTTATCAGCCCAGGCCTGGATGTTCAAAAAGCTCACTTGTGATCCAGGCTGCGGATAGATTTCTGTGATGCCGTTGACAAAGATCTCACCTTCACCGCCGGCTGACCGTCCCTCTTCAAGGTAAGTCACACCGCTATTTGGCCCCGTGACAATGAGCGTATGTGGAAAAATAGCCAACCCTGGCACATCCGCCCAGAAAACGCCCTGGATCGGCTTGTCGATCCACACGTCCTCTGGCACATACAGGAACATGCCCCCACTCCACAACGCCCCGTTCAGCGCCTCGAACTTGGTCTGGTCATGATGTCCCGTCCCAACGAGTGAGATTGCCTCACCCATCAGGTGAGGCTCTACCAGGTCCGGGTATTCACGAATGGCCGTGTCCAGGTCGGTCAGGATGACACCCTGCTCGGCCCACTCTTGGTCGAGCTGGACAATCACACTGCCCGAGTTGCGGTGAATAAACAAGCCGGCTCTCTCCGAGTCGCGCGCGATGGCATGTTGGAGCTCAGCCGGCAGTTTGGAGAGGTCCGTCTCACCCTCTGAAGGCGGGTAATACGGAGCGAAAGCGTCCAGGTCCAGCTTGCGAAGGCTGGTTCGGCGCCATTTGGGCATGGGTTTGGCTTCATAGGCCTCCCAGGCAGTCAGCCGCCGCCGGCGCACCCACTCCGGCTCATCCTTCAGGTATGAGAGCTCCTCAACCGTCTCGCGGCTGAATCCCCGCTTCTTCGCCAGGGACAAAGCATCGGCGTGAACCGTGTCCAGCTCTTTAACCGACATCGGCGCCCACCTTCTCACGAACCCAGTCGTAGCCCCGCGCCTCCAGCTCTTCCGCCAGCTCTGGGCCACCCTCCAGCACAATCCGACCGTTGAACATGACGTGCACTTTGTGAGGCTTGATGTAGTGAAGGATCCGCTGGTAGTGAGTGATCAAAAGCACACCCATATCTGGCCCGATGAGAGTATTCACCCCTTCTGCCACAGTCTTCAGTGCGTCAATGTCCAGACCCGAATCGGTTTCATCCATGATGGCAATTTCAGGCTGCAAAACTGCCATTTGCAAGACTTCAGCCCGCTTCTTTTCGCCGCCGGAGAAGCCTTCGTTCAAGTACCGACCAGCGAAGGCCGGATCCATCTCTAGCAACCGAAGTTTCTCCATCATCAGTTTTCGAAACTCCGGAATGGAAATCGGCTCGCCGCCGTTATGGGCACCGCGCTTGGCATTGAGCGCTGAACGCAAGAAGTTAGCCACGGTTACACCGGGAATAGTCACCGGGTACTGAAATGCCAGGAAAAGGCCCAGACGGGCACGTTCATCGGGGGACATATCCAAGACGTTCTGGCCCTTGAACCAGACTTCGCCTCGCTCTACCTCGTACTTGGGGTGGCCCATCAAGCTGTAAGCCAGGGTGCTCTTGCCTGAACCATTGGGGCCCATAAGTGCGTGTATCTCACCCTGTTTCACGGTGAGATTCACGCCTTTGAGAATCAATTTGCCATCAACACTAACATGCAGATCTTTAACGACAAGTTCACTCATCGCTGTCTACTCTTCTCCTCCGAATGATCGAATTACTGCTGCGGTCGCAACGGACGCCGGCCTGCGTAGCCGGCTTCAAGATCGTGCCACCACATGACTGCTTCTTCACCATACTGCCAGCATAAGTACACAACGCGCCCATCGAGCTCAGCCGGGAAGTCTATCAGGCCGGTATCAACGTCCTTGAGCAAGCAACCCAGGCTATTGATCTCACGAATCAGTCGCTCGAACCGCTCCAAATCGAAAGCCAGTTCGCTGGCCGCTCGATTGCCGCCATTGGCAACAGGCTCCCGGCTGATGAGTCTGGCTAGCGCCGGCTGACGCTCACGCATGCGCCGGCGGATAGCCATCAACTCTGCCAGGCGAGGCTTCAGCTTTGGCAACAATGCATTCGCCTCCGCGACCGTGAACAGGTTCATCGTGCACTACAGCCGCTACTCAATCGACAGCCTAGTAACAGCCGCACCCTCCACCATAGCCGGCAGCCGGCGTCTGTTGCTGACTTGTGCGGAAGGAATGACCGCAACCACATGAGGCAACAGCGTTCGGGTTGTCGATCTTGAAGCCTCCGCCCATCAGATCATCTTCAATGTAATCGATCGAAGAGCCCTCCAGGTAGAATACACTGACAGGGTCAACAATCAACTTAACGCCCTGATCTTCGACCACCAGGTCTCCATCCTGGGCTTGTTCTTCAAACGCCATGCCATACTGCATACCAGAACAGCCACCACCCGAAACAAAGACCCGCAGCCCATAATTCGGGATATTCTTTTCTTCCAGCAGGCGCCGGATCTTGTTGGCTGCATTTGGAGTCAGGGATAGGACTGATGGTTGCTCGCGAGTGGCCGGCATCGGTGTGGGCTGTTCACTCAACATGATTACCTCCTACAAAGAATCTCTGTACTGACTTCGTGCAATCGGTCATCTATTGTAGCACACTATGCATTGCCTGTCTATTCTAGCACACCCGGTCACCTTTGTCAATATCTATGATAAATATCATAGATATTGACAATAGGCGATGGCCTGTGGTATAATCTCGGCTAGACGCCGAACCCGGCGCAGGTGGGTTCGGCATTGCCATCAACGAGGCTCAGGGAGTCCAGGCTTAATTCCTAAGGGGATGATCAAATCCCACTTTCACTCACTGGGATTCGCATCCGCTGAATCTTAAGGCAGGGAAGCGATGCAAGCAACGAGGTCGCGAATCGTTGAACTCTTGAAGGAACATGGTCGCGCCACAGTACAGGATTTAACCGCGGCTACCGGATTGACGTCGATGACGATCCGGCATCATCTTGCCGTACTCGAAGCAGAGGGCCTGGTGAGCAGCACCAAGGAACGCGGTCACGTGGGCCGGCCCCGTTACGTGTATTTCCTGACCGAGAATGCGCTTTCCCTATTCCCGGAGCGCTATGATGAACTTGCAGACCGCCTCCTCAAATGCCTGAAGAGTCTAGGGGCCAGACAGGAAATCACCCAAGTTCTAGAGGAGATGGGGGCCGACATTGTCAAGGATTATCACGCTGACCTGGCCGGCAAATCATTTGAAGAGCGCTTAGACATCCTGATTGACGTGCTGGGCGATGAAGGCTTCCTCGCCTCCTGGGAGAAAGGGGATGGCGAGTATATCCTCACAGAGTATAGCTGCCCTTATCTGCTTGTTGGACAGGAACACCCTGAGATCTGCCAGGTCGATTGGCATGTAATCACCAGGATTCTAGACACACCTGTGAAGCGACAGACGTGCATGCTCCACGGCGACACAAGTTGCAGATTTCACATTCAGTCCGATTTTGACGTCGCAGTTACTGACATTCGTTAACAGCTCCCCCTGATAGCGCACCCGCCCTGTCGGCGATAGGTTGGTCACCGCCTCGGCTCGCGCGCCGATCATGCCCTCCGGCCCCGTCGTGATTGGGCGATGCATGGCGCGCATGATGGACCAGTAGACCAGCAGCGAGATTGCCGTCAGCACCAGATAGGCTGGCAAGGCGACAGACAAACGCACCGAATTCGATCCACACGGGGGACATTATGACACATTTTGGCGGGATGTAACAGGGCCATTTGGCGGGGTCCCGACCCCGCCAAATGGCCTATTCACACGTGCAGGGGTCCGTTTGCAGATTTCTCGGTGATAATTTCCTCATCAGGCAGTGGTTGGTATCAGCCGGCGGAGCGCCTAGCGGCGTTCAGGCCGGGCAGCGCCGGCCTTGCGCATGGCGACGATCGAGACGCCGGGCAGCAGCGACAGCAGCCGGCCCAGACCGAACTTGAGCTTGAGAGCTGTGGGCAAGTCTGTCCAGCGGACCAACTCAAAACCGAGCTGTTGGTAGTACGATGCGAGTTGGGCCCGGCACTCCAGGTAGACGTCGCTGGTGGTGCCGGCAAGCAGATAGCGCACAAGCGCCGCACCCACACCCCGGCCCCGCCAGTCGGGTTCCACCACCAGGCTGCCCAACTCCTGGGCACCCGGATAGCGGCGCATCTGCCCACAGCCGATGATTCGGGGCCGGCCCGCCTGCACGGCTTCTGCCACGATGAAGTTCTCTACCTTGAGCTGGGTTGGGTCCAGGCGCTCGCGTCGCACAATGGCGCGGATGGTGAGCATGTCAGCCGGCTGCGCCTTGCGAATAGCGAAGCTTCGCTGCACCTTTGCCTCCTTCGTGGCGACTCAGGGCGGTGGGAGCGTGGAGCTCGGCCGTGCCGGCCAGGACCACGACGCCGACTACCACGATGACCAGGTGGGAGAGGAAAAGCTTCCAGCCCAGGTGTTGGCGGAGTCTGTTGAGGAAGTTCATGCGGGCTGCTCCCTTCGACACAGCTCAGGACTCCGCCTCGAAGCGGTAGCCGACCCCGCGCACGGTGACGATGAAAGTTGGGTTGACCGGGTCAAGTTCCACCTTCTTGCGCAGCCGCCCGATGTGGACATCCACCACCCGTTCGTCGCCGTAGTAGTCATAGCCCCACACCTGCTCGATGAGCTGCTCCCGGCTGAGCACGCGGCCCGGATGTCGAGCCAGAGCCAGCAGTAGATCGAACTCGATGGGGGTGAGCTCGACCGGCTCTTCATTCTTCCAGACCTGGCGCGCCTCGGGATCGATGCGCAGGTGGCGGAAGACCAGGGCCGGCTCGCCCGGGCCGGCACCCCGCCCCCGGCGCAGGATGGCTTTCACCCGCGCCACCAGCTCCCGTGGACTGAAGGGCTTGGTTAGGTAGTCGTCAGCCCCCACGCTCAGGCCCACGATCTTGTCGGTCTCCTCGGCTTTGGCCGTCAGCATCAGGACATAGACCTCGGACTCCTGGCGCAGCCGGCGTAGCACCTCCAGGCCGTCCATCTCGGGCAGCATGATGTCCAGCACAACGAGGTCGGGCCTCTCCTGGCGTGCCATGAAGAGGCCCGTCTTGCCGTCGTAGGCCGTCATCGTCTGGTAGCCGGCCTGCTCCAGGTAGCCTTTGACGACGTTGACGATGTCGCATTCGTCTTCGACGATCAGGATGCGTTGGGTCATGAGTCTGAGTAGTGCGTATTGCGTGGATTGTACCACAGATTGCGTGCTAGGTTGAACGTGGCACGTGACCCGTCCACAAAATTGGCCAGGACAGCCGGTGGCTGCCCTGGCCAGTCAGGGATCGGATAGCCAATCCGACCTACTCGTGGTCAAAGGCTTGCATCCCGATAAAGTCGCCGTTGTGATCGGTGACGTGGTCCGGTTGCGTGAGAGCCTGCTCACCCCACTGCCCGTCGCCTCAGAAGCCGAACGGCGAGCTTGGCCGACATATACCCTTATGCGTGCCGAAGTTCCTGGATCGAACCGGCTTTCTCTGCTACTCCATCC
>CAYYSH010000006.1:0-23332 GCA_964474265.1 uncultured Anaerolineales bacterium | reverse complement strand
AAGTCAGCCAGCGTTCGTAGTATCTTTCTGGTTCTGAATACAAGTTATTCATGGCATGAATAATATCACATTGCCATCTGAATGTCAAATCGTTCGCGCAGTGTGCCACACACAAATCCGACCTGAGAGGAGGCGAAGTTGAACCGAGAATCCACCACGCATGCGGCCTGGCTTGAACAGGCCAGCCGGATGATGCACGGCAAGGTCCCACCGCCCATCGCCGAGTTGATCGGCTTCACGATGGTGTCGATGGGTGCCGGCCAGGCTGTCGTCGAGTTCGAAGCGACCGAACGCCACGCGAACCCGATGGGCACATTGCACGGCGGCGTCCTGTGCGACATCGCCGATGCCGCCATGGGGATGGCCTACGCCAGCACGCTGAACGAAGGGGAAACGTTCACCACGTTGGAGCTGAAGATCAACTTCCTGAAGCCGGTGTGGAACGCCAGGCTGCGCGCAGTGGGCCGGGTCGTGAAGCGAGGCCGGACCATCGGCCTGGTCGAGTGTGACGTGCTGGACGAGGAGGATCAACTGGTCGCCCGGGCAAGCAGTACCTGCATGACGTTGCGCGGAGAGAAGGCAGAGGGGCGGTAGCTGCGCCGCCTGTCGGCTAGCCCTCGCCCTCGGGCAGGGGAGGCCGGCGCTTGTGCCACTCGGTGGCCTGCTCGTAGGCGTAGGCGGCGCGCAGCACCGTCGCCTCGTCTAGATGCCGGCCCGCCAATTGCAGTCCGATGGGCAGCCCGTCGCTGGAGAAGCCGCACGGCACGGTGATGGCCGGCAGGCCTGTCAGGTTGAACACGCGCGTGAAATGCGCTATCGGCGTCATGACCGACACCACTTCTCCGGCAACAGGGACTTCGGATTGATCCAGCCTGGGAGCCGGGATCGCACATGTGGGCGTCGCAAAGAGGTCGACCTCCTCAAACAGCGTCTCGAATTCACGCCGTACCCACTGCCGCGTCCGCTGGGCGCGGGCATAGTCGATCCCTCGCACCGCGAAACCCTTCTCCAGACGCTCCCGAACATCGGGCTGGTAGTCTTCAGGACGGGTCTTGAGAAACTCCTCGTGATAGGCCGTGGCCTCGGCGTTCAGGATGGTCAACGCCGCCTGATCCAGGCGCGATATCGACACCTCAACTAGCTCAGCCCCCAGTTCCTGGAGAACGCGTAGGGCCTGCTTGACGACCATGTCGACTTCCTCATCAACTTCCGAAAAAGCGTAGTCTGGATCAACCGCGATGCGCAGCCCCGCCACGCCATCGCGTAACTCCCGCGTGTAGTCTGGCACGGGCGCGGTGAGGGAGGCCGGGTCTTCGGGGTCCCAGCCGGCCATCGCCTGCAGCATCACCGCCGCGTCGTAGACGGATCTGGTCATCGGGCCGGCGTGGTCGAGCGCCCACGAGAGGGGGATGAGGCCGGCGCAACTGATGCGGCCATACGTCGGCTTGAGCCCGACGATGCCACACAACGCCCCGGGAATGCGGATGGAGCCGCCGGTATCGGAGCCGGTGGCGGCGGCGCACAGGCCGGCAGCCACTGCTGCGCCCGAGCCCCCGCTGGAGCCGCCTGTGACCCGACTGAGGTCCCACGGGTTGCGGGCCGGCCCGAAGTAAGAGCTGGCGTTGGTCACGCCGTAGGCGAACTCGTGCATGTTCGTCTTGCCAATGATCACTGCGCCGGCCGCTCGGAGGAACATCACGCTGGTGGCATCTCGATCGGGCACCCGGTCGGCGAAGATTTTTGATGCGGCGGTGGTGCGCACGCCGGCAGTGTCGTACAAATCCTTGAGGGCGATGGGCACGCCGTGCAGCGGCCCACGGTACTCGCCGGCCATGATCTCGGCTTCATGCTTGCGGGCATCCGCCAACGCCTCCTCGGCCATGAGGGTGATGAAGGCGTTGGTGTGCCTGTCCAGCTCGTCGATGCGTGCCAGGTAGTGTTCGGCTACCTCGACGGGCGACACCTGCCGGCTGTGAAGCAGGGGACCCAGTTCCTCGATGGTCAGGGCGTGAAGTTCGGTTTTCGGCATGGCACATCTCCTTGGACGTACTGCGTACTGCGTATTGCGTGCTGCGTATCCCATCTCATGCCGGAAAAGGCCCTACGCAACACGCAGTATGCAATAGCTCACCTCTCAATCCCCGGTGTCTCGCACCCTCTCCGTGATCTGAAACCCGCGCCGGCGCGCCTCGGCGACGAAGGCCGCACCCGGCACGGCCTCTTCCAACGGTACGACACCCGGACGGACCTCGCCCCGCGCGATCATCTCAGCCACAATGGCGGCGTGCCAGCCGGTGGCACGCTCCATGGCCGTGAAGCCGGTCTCCTCATCGAAATAATCGATGAAGTCAACGACTACCTCGGTCTCGCAGCCCGCCTTTCGGCCCAGGGCCTTCACACGGATCACGCACACATCGCGGATGTCCGGCGCGGTGATCTGCGGTTCCAGTAAGGTGTGGTAAAGCTCGCGCGGGACCACCTGGCAGTCGCCGACGGTGACGGGCTCCCGGCTAAACAGGCCCAGATCGCGGAAGGCCTTGAACTGGGTGCAGTGGCCCGGGTAGCGCAGTGTCTTGTTCTGGTACACCTGGAGCCGGCCCGCGTACGTGCGCACGGCCGTGGAGGCACCGCCGGCCGTCACGAAGGCCTCCAGCCGGCCCAGGGGCGGGATGTCGATCTCCTCCAGCTCAGTGAAGCACGGCACGTGGACCAACTGCCCGTCCCGCAGAAACACGGCCTCGCCATCGTATTCATTGGTCAGGCCCTCGATGTTGAAGGTCAATACGTAGTTCCAGGGCGGCTGGGGGTCCTGGGGCAGGCCGCCATCCCAGATGTAGACCTCCCGAGGCTCGTCAAGCAGGCTGATGGCGTAGGCGGCCAGCGAGTTCGTCATGCCGGGTCCCATGCCGCAGTCTGGCACGATGCTGACGCCGGCCTCCCGCGCCTCCGCATCCAGATCAAGCTGTTGATACACCACCTCGGTGTTGCCGCCCAGGTCGCACATGCCGGCACCGGCAGCGATAGCCGCGCGGGTGATCGCCAGGTTGAAAGAGTAGGGCACTGCACTCAGACAGACGTGGGCTTCTGCCAACGCGCCGGCCAGGGCTTTGCCATCGGCGACATCCAGCCCAGTGCCGGCGGCGACCGCTCGCCCCACCAACGCGTTCACGCGCCGGGCGGCTGCGTCAGCAACAGAGGGGTCCGCATCGGCCAGAACAACGCTCTCGGCATCTCCGAAGCGGGCCATGTCATAGGCCGCGGCTGTGCCCTGCCGGCCTGCTCCAAGCACGAGATACCGGTAACTCATTGCATCCTCCTGAAATGTCCCCCAAGGCGCAATTGCATTGGGGAGTGCCGGCGCGCTCAGCCAGAACCGCCGACATCGATAACCGCGATTACCGCACCTACCGGCACAGCCTGGCCCACTTCAACCTTGATTTCTAACACCCCGTCAATCGGCGCTTTCAGTTGAACAACAACCTTGTGGGTCTCGATATCAGCGATTGGGTCGCCCTTGCGCACCACTGTGCCGCTGGTGACCAACCAGCGTATCACTGCCCCCTCCTTCATATCGAAATCCACTTTGGGCATGAGAATCTCTCGCGCCATCGCCCTACCTCCTCCAATCGAGCAGCCGCTGCACAGCCTCATGCAATGTGGCATCCTGCTTGCAAAAGGCGAATCGAGCCAACTGCCGGCCCAAATGTTTGTGCTCCGGTGAGTAGAAAAAGCTGGGCGGAATCGCGGTGACGCCCACTTCAGTGGTGAGATAGCGGGAGAAGGCCACGTCGTCGTCAAATCCGAGATGGGAGATATCACACAGCACAAAATAAGTCCCCTCGGGACGAAACGGGCGCAGGCCAGCCTCCTTCAAAGCTTCCACCAGCAAGTCCCGTTTGGCCTGGTACATGGCACGGAGTTCGGCGTAGTAACCGCGTTTGTCCGCTTCGCGCAGGCCGGCGGCGATGCCTTCCTGCAAGGGGGCTGCAGTACAAAACACAATGAACTGGTGTGTACCTCGCACGGCGGCGTTGAGTTCCGGC
This sequence comes from uncultured Anaerolineales bacterium, assembly GCA_964474265.1. Lineage (GTDB taxonomy): Bacteria > Chloroflexota > Anaerolineae > Epilineales > JAANWY01 > CAYYSH01. The sequence goes on along the minus strand of CAYYSH010000006.1, from coordinate 19,289 downwards.
GGAGCCACCGACCAGCCGATTTTCCAGCCAGTCAGGCTAAAGGTCTTGCCGGCGCTGGACACAGTGAGCGTCCGCTCCCACATCCCCGGCAACGAGCCGATGCAAACATGCTCGTGGTCGTCGAACACGATATGCTCATAGACCTCGTCGCTGAGCACGTAGACATCCCACTCCTGGCACAGTCTGGCGATCAACTGAAGTTCGTCCCGCGTGTAGACCTTGCCAGTGGGGTTGTGGGGGGTGTTGAGCAAGAGCAACTTCGTTTTCGGCCCGAAAGCAGCGGCGAGTTCATCGGCGTCAAACCACCAGCCGGGGTGCTCGTCGTCGGGTGCACGAAGCGGAACGTAGCGACAGGTGCCGCCGGCAAACTGCACTGCCGGCACGTAGGAGTCGTAGAAGGGCTCGAACACGATCACCTCATCACCGGGGTCGACCAGCCCCAGGATGCCGGCGAAAATCGCCTCCGTCGCCCCGCTGGTGACGACGATCTCGGCGTCGGGATCAATCTCCCGCTGAAGGCGCCGGCCAGCGTGGACCGCCAGTTGCTCCCGCAGGGAGATGGCTCCGTGACTGATGGCGTACTGATTGATGTCCTGATCAATGGCCTGTTTGGCAGCTTCTTTGATCCAATCCGGGCCAGGGAAGTCGGGGAAGCCCTGACCCAGGTTCACCGCGCCGTGCTGTCGTGCCAGCGCGCTCATCTCGCTGAAAATCGTCGCACCGACACCCGTCAGCCGGCCGGCAAGAGGAACGCTATTTCGCATCGTCTCCATACTCTATGCCCATTTCCTTCAGATGTCAGGAAGGTCAGATCGACAGCCCTATGGCAATGCTCAAGATTATATTCGCTTTGCCAGCACACGCAACTTCGATTAGCCAGCATGATGTTGTGGATCCCCGGTCAGCCGAAGAGGGACAGCAGAGCCATGTTCCCTCTACTGGGATACGGCACTTCACTCTGTTATGGGCCTTAGAACCTGTCCGAAGAATCGCTGGGGCCGGTCTCCGACCGTGCACTTTTCGAAGAGGCTCTTACTGCGAACGGGAGGCCGGCAAGGTCGTCCGGCGAGGGCAGGTCAGCGAGGTAGAACAGATGACTTCGGCAGCGGCAGTCTGAGGAACCGAAGCCGGCTACCGGTTCGCACACGCCGGGGAGCCGGCGCAAAGCCGCAGCCCACTCGCACTCCAGGCGCTCCGGCGAGACGGCCCACCAGACGTCAACCAGAGCCGCTTCAGTTCGCAGGTAGTCGATATGCCAGTGGAGGCGCTTGCCGTCGGTTCGGAGGTGGCGGCGTAGCCGGCCGGCCAGGCCGTTCAGCGCGCTTCCGACGTAGAGGTAGTAGCCGGCATCCAGGTTAACGACCCCGAGGGCACCGATCACAATTCGCGCGGGGCGCGCCAGGTGCAGCACGAGGACATAGGTACCGGGCTTCTCGATGTTCCAGCCCTCCCACTCGTCCGCTCCCTCCACGGGGCTACTCCCAGGTCACGTCTCCACACAGATCAGCCGGCTTTTCCCGTGTCGCAAACTTCTGGTACTCTGCCTTCGCCTGAGCGATGGTGACCGAATCGCCGTGGCCGGGATGGACCACCGTCTCGTCTGGCAGGGTGAACAGCTTTTGGGTGATGGTTTCGAGGATCTGCTGAAAATCCTCGGGGGTGTTGGTGTGCCCTGGACCGCCGGGGAAGAGGACATCGCCGCCGATGAGGTCGTTGCCAACGAGAAAACTCACGTGGCCAGGTGCATGACCTGGCGTCTCAATCACACGAATCTCGTGATCTCCAAGCCGCACCACATCGCCGTCACGGAGTTCGTCGTCCAGCGGATCGATGAGCCGGCCGGCAGCATCTGGATGCGCCGCCACCCGCGCGCCGGTCGCACCAGCGACCGCCGACAGTGCACCAATGTGATCGGGATCGGTGTGTGTCAACAGAATGCACTTAACCGGCAGACCTTGTGTAGCGGCCAGAATGGCATTCGCATCGTCACCCGGGTCGATGACGATTGTGCTTCCGTTCGCTCGATCAATCAAAACGAAGGCGTTCATCGGCCATGGGCCGACGACGACCTTCCGTAGCTCAAGTGAGACTTCATCTGACATTGGATTGGCCTCTTCACCGGGTCCGCGCGACGTATACGTCGCCTCGGGTCCTGAGATTGTATTTCTGTCAGGAAACGTTTAGCCGGCAGGAGTAGCAGAAAGAAACACAGAATCCTCCAGGCCGAGTTCAGCCAGACTCACCTCGTCCAACTCAACATCGAATACGAGAGCAAAATGCTCTGCAACAGCCTGGCGTACAGCGTCCATCTCGACGGGCGCACCGAGCAGTTGCCGCATGCCAACAATGCCCCGGTCACGCAGACCGCACGGTACGATCAAGTCAAAATGAGACATGATGGGATCAACGTACAGCGCGAAGCCATGATACGTGATCCATTCCTCAATACGGGCACCAATGGCGACAATCTTATCATTCTCAACCCACACGCCTGTATCGCGTCCGGTCCGTCCCTCTGCCTGGATCCCAAATTCTGCCAGTGCACCGACCAGGACCTCTTCCAGTGAGCGGATGTACCAGCCCACATCCTTGCGATAGTGACGCAGGTCCAGTATCGGGTAGCCGATGAGTTGACCAGGACCGTGGTACGTGACATCACCCCCTCGCTCGACGTGATGGACCTGCACGCCCAATTGATCGAGAAACTCGCGGGAAGCAATAATGTTCGTCTCGTCTGCGTGCCGGCCCACTGTAATCACCGGGGGATGCTCCAGCAAGATGAGAACATCGTCCAGCCGCCCAGCTTTGCGAGCCGCTACAAGCTGATGTTGCAACTCCAAACCTTCATCATATGCTACCAATCCCAGATTCAACAAGTACATCGCTCCACTCCAATCCTCACAAGACTCTCTACGGCGTAGTGGTGGCTTCCGTCGAAGGTGGCTCAACGATGACGGCCCCGCCGGACGCACCAGCCGGCACTGGCTGCCCATTGACGTCCGATAGGCTGACGCCCAGACCAAGATCTGTTGAGCCAGGCCCCACGGCCTCCAGGGTGAAAGACGCCAGGGTGCCGGAACCGCTCGGGAAAGGGCCAGGCCGCAGCACCACTGCCCCGATCGTTGCCTTGCCGGCACCGTTGTTCACATCCGGGCCGGCCACGAACGTTGCCCCTCCGCCACTCCCCAGGAAGCCGCCATCGCCTACGCTCCGGACACTGACGACCGCCGGATCAAAGCGCAACTCCACCTGATAGCCGGCCAACTTCACTGCACACGAGATCCGGACATTCACAGTGAATACATCCCCCACCTTCACGAGCTTTGCGGCCGGGCCGACTCGGACTGTCGCCGAGGGACACGGATTCGGCGTCGGGGTCGGCGGTCGCGGCGTTGCCGTCGGCTTTGGAATCGGCGTCGGCGTCGGACGCACAGTCGGCGTCGGCGGGCGCACAACCGGTGCGACGCGGGGTGGCTTCTCAGGTGTGGCCGTCGCAGCAGCAACGTGGCGCTTGACCGTTGCCGTATGAGTGGCGGTTGGCGATGGCGACACAGTTACCGTCGCACTCGGTGTCACAGAAAGCACGACTGGAGACTCCTGAACCGGGCTCACCGCGGTTACAGCACCTCCTCCTGGAGGTACCGGCGTCATGGTCGGCTGCACAACTCGTCGATCACCTGCGGTTGGTGTTGTTACAGGTTCTGGCGTTCTGGTCGGTGTCGGCGTTTGCACCGTTGTCGGCGTAGGTGTTTGTTGCGAGACGCTTGGCTGCCTCAGTTGCTGAAACACGCCGTAGATCAAGAACAGCAAGACACCCAGCGAAACCACGAATTTGATATTCTTAGATAACTGGGCATAACAGCCCTTACGCGGTATCTCAGGCAAGATGAGCTCAATCTTGTCGCGCCCGATGATATCTTGAGCCTGGACTTCGCTCTGATCAAAATCAATGCCGCCTGAGCGATCGAGCGGCTCTAACATGTTATCCATCGTCTTCCCTTTCGCCGGGGCAGGGCTCCTGCTGAGCAAACGAACAAGGTTGCAGGAAGGAAAAAGCGAGGTAACATCAGACTGGCCAATCAGCCTGCTTTACATCCCTCCGCTTCACAGTCCGTCTGCTCAGGGATCGGCGCTGGCATCTTAGACAATGCCCGGAAGCGATATGCGCCGTCTGGATCTTCGTTTTACAAAGGTCAAGTTCCAAGTACGGTGCCGACGAGGTTCCGCTGACCGCGAGCGAACTCATCAATGTCCATGGCTCGCTTGCCGGCCAATTGCACCCTCTCGAGCAACACGGCACCATCGCCGGCTGCAACGGCCAGACCCTGATCGGTCTCAATCACCTCACCAGGCTGGACGTTGCAGACATCAAAATCAATGGCCCGAGCCCGCAATAGCTTTAACAGCCGTCCATCCAGGTAAGTATATGCCCCAGGCCACGGATCGTAGGCCCGGGTCATGCGAGCAATGTAGGCTGCCGGCCGCGTCCAATCGATCTTGCCATCCTCTTTTTTCAGCATTCGGGCATAAGTGGCAGCGCTGTGATCCTGGGGCTGCGGTTCAATGTGACCACTCACCCACTGGGGCAACGTTTCAACCAGAAGAGCAGCGCCCAACTTGGCCAGGCGTTCACTGAGCGTCTCGCGGGTATCGTCTGGCTTGATGGCGAGAGACCGCTGAGCCAGGATTGGGCCGTGATCCATCTGCTCGTCCATCAGCATGATCGTGATCCCCGTCTCTTCGTCCCCATTGAGAATCGCCGCCGCGACTGGAGCAGCCCCGCGGTACCTGGGTAGCAACGACGCATGCACGTTGACGCACCCATGCGGCGGAACCTCCAGCACCGAGGCCGGCAAGATCAGGCCGTAGGCGGCCACTACAACAACATCCGGTGCCAGATCGCGCAAAATCTGGAGCATCTTGGGATTGTTACGGAGGTGTTGAGGCTGGAAGATCGGAATGTCATGTGTCAGTGCCACGCGTTTCACAGGCGAGGGCAGGAGCGCGCGCCCACGACCCGCCGGCCTGTCCGGCTGTGTCACGACCGCCACCACGTCAAATGTCTCGTCTTCAATGAGCTGCTGCAGCGATGGCACTGCGAATGCCGGCGTTCCCATAAAAACGACTCGAATTCCCATGGCCGGTATTCTACCACACATTATGTAGTCCTGCAAGGGGGCCACACAGTTGCGGAGTGTTCCATGTTGCCAGGCCGGCCACCTTGCTCTATAATATCGGGCATGAGTCACGAGACACGCACAGAAACGAGCCGATACCGCTGGGAAGTTACCCCGCCGGCCCCCCAGGCCCATCTGGCACGGTTCGACACGCTCGACCCGCTTGTGGTCCAACTTTTGTACAATCGTGGGCTCGTCGAACCCGACGAGATCCGTGCCTTTCTTGAAGCCGAGCCCGACGACGACAACCCATTCCGATTGCGCGGTATGAACGCGGCGGTGACACGTATCCGCCAGGCAATCCGCCGGGGTGAGCGCATCGCAGTCTACGGCGACTTCGACGTGGACGGCGTGACATCCACAGCCTTACTGATTCAGGTGTTGCGTTCCCTGGGTGCGGACGCAGAGCCGTACATCCCGCATCGAGTCGAGGAAGGATACGGCCTCAACACCGACGCACTGGACGAGCTGGCCAGCCGGGGCACCCGTCTGGTCATTACTGTTGACTGCGGCGTTCGGGCTGTTGACGAGGTGCAGCATGGCCGGCACCTGGGGCTGGACATGATCATCACCGATCACCACGAGCCACCTGAAGCTCTGCCGCCGGCACTGGCTCTTATCAATCCCAGGCAACCAGGGTGTCGATATTCTTTCAAAAGCCTACCCGGCGTTGGCCTGGCTTTCAAGCTGGCCCAGGCGCTGCTGCGTGTGGAACGTCGCGTCCCACTCGGAACCGCACGGGGGAGTATCTCAGAAGAGGAACTGTTGGATCTGGTGGCCCTGGGGATTGTGGCAGACCTGGCCCCACTACTCGGGGAAAATCGAGCGCTGGTGCGTCGCGGCCTGGCGGTGTTGAACCGCGCAGAACGGGTCGGGGTGCGCGCGCTGATGGAGGTAGCCGGCGTGAAACCGGGCCAGATCGGCTCAGAGACGATCGGGTTTGTGCTGGGACCGCGCATCAACGCTGCCGGCCGGCTGGATCACGCCATGCTGGCCTACCGGCTGTTGGTCACTCAAGACCCTGCCGAAGCTCAACAACTGGCTGCAAAGTTGGACGCCCGCAACCGAGAGCGACAGGCACTGACTGAAGCAGTCCTGGAGCAGGCGTTAGCCCAGATTGAGGGCAAGGAAGACGCTTTCTTTCTGATCGTGGGTGGCAAGGATTTCGCGCCTGGTGTCGTTGGGCTGGTGGCCAGCCGGCTGACAGAGCAATTCTACCGGCCATCGCTCGTCCTGGAACTGGGCGAGGAGACGAGCCACGGTTCAGCGCGCAGTATCCCCGATTTCAACATCGTCCGCGCACTGGATGAGGTGGCAGATCTACTCACCAAGTACGGGGGGCATGCAGCCGCAGCCGGCCTGACGGTGGCGACGGAGAAGCTGGAGGTACTGCGTGCGCGCCTGCATGAAATTGCTGCCCGGGAGCTGGCCGACATCGAACTCGTGCCGGCGCTGACCATTGACGCCGAATGGCCTCTTGCACGGCTGACGCCAAAGACCTTCCGCGCTCTGGCTGACCTGGAGCCCTTCGGCGTCGGCAACCCCGCCCCGCTGCTACTCGCTCGAGACGTTACACTGCGCGGATACTCGGCTGTAGGTGATGAAGAGAATCACCTGCGGCTCAAGCTCCAGCAAGACCGGATCATCTGGGATGCCATGGCATTTCGTCAAGGTCATTGGGCCAACAACATGCCGGAGCGCATTGACATTGTCTACACACCGAAAATCGAGGTGTGGAACGACCAGGAGTGGCTCCGACTGGATGTAAAGGACATGCGACCGGCAGAAAACGGTGGAGGCGAATAGGCCGGCAGGTACACTAGCATTTGTGCAGTAGTCGCCGGCGACGTTGTTCTTCCTGGCAGATGAACTGCAAAATCTGACGCTGCTCTTCCTCCTCGATTCCCACAAACCCCACACCAGCCTGATGCATACAGACACCACCAAGCTGACTTTGGTTGCTCCATGCCACTCGCCCAACTAACCTTAATGGCAGACCCGGCTCCTGAATTTCGAGAAGAACTTCCGACCACTCGGCCAGTGGGGTTTCAGTGACCATGTACACGCCGGTCACGCTGAGGTTCCCAATGCGAGCAGTGTGCTCCAGGCAATCGAGTTCGCTATTCCACGCAGCTAACGTCTGCTTCCTGAGACTGGAACACTCATCAAAACCGGCCGGCAGCGAGACGATCTCAAATCGGGCCGGCAAAGAGATGTACAACCGGAGGAATCTTCTCCGCTCAATCTTCCTCAAATCATGCGGCGGTCTCAAGACAACGAGGGAGACCGATTTCCCTTCATGCCGGCCAGGACGTAACATGATATCTTCGATGCTGGAGACCATGCGGTAAGCCAGTTTGCCACACCCGTATTCCACCACCACAGGGATGTCCAGCCGCACCTGATCACTCGCTTGCTCCTCGGGCAGGAGCAACTCCAGCCTACCGTCAGGCATCACTGAATCAACGACGGCACTTATCTGCAAGGCCGGATGTCTTTCATCCTCCACGATGATCGAGACTTTTTGATTGGTAGTTGGGTAGGTCTTAAGCTCCGGCACCGGACAGCCCCAAAAAGCTACGGAGGCAGGCTTGATGACTGAATGCTCTCGAGCTCTTCAAGAGGGGGGAATTCAGAAGTTGATTTCCAGGGGGCTATCATTTTCGACGTTCAACCCGTCTGACGGGGTACGTATGGCAATGCCTGTACCACAACAACCGCGGAGTTTGTTGTCTACGGCAACCCGTAGATCTCCGGCTTCAAGATTCCCACGTAAGGCAAGTTTCGGTAGCGCTGTTTATAATCCAGGCCGTAGCCAACAATAAACTCGTCGCCGATCTCAAAGCCGGTGTAGGCGATATCGATGTCAATCAGGCGATGGTGCGGACGGTCGAAGAGGACGCAGACCTCCAGGCTGGCCGGCCCCCGTCCCCGCAGGCTGCGGAGCAGATAGCTCAACGTCAGCCCGGTATCGACAATGTCTTCCACGAACAGGATGTGCCGGCCTTCAATCGGCTCCTCCAGATCCTTGACCAGACGCACAACACCACCTGTTTGAGGCGTCGGACCGTAGCGTGAGATCGCCATGAAATCGACAGCCACGGGGATATCGATCGCACGCAGAAGGTCCGCCATGAAGAAGAGAACCCCGCGCAAGACCCCTACGAGCAATGGTGGCCGGCCTGCATAGTCGCGCGAAATTGCCGACCCTAACTCGCGAACGCGTTGCTGTATCTCCATCTCGCTGAAAAAGACTTCTGCTATGTCATCTTCCATGCGGTACATGTCAAATTACCCCACTGAGCAAACTCACGAAAACCGATGAGGAAGCGTGCTGGTGGCGATTATCATACGGAACTGTTTACCAGTCAAGCAGCGTTTTATCCGTCAGGGTGAATCCAACCGTCAACCGACGCTCAACTTGAAACCTGAAACCCAGTGAGGTATCATATACACGCGATGGCAAAACTGGTGTGGCGGCATTGGGGTTTGGTAGCGGCACTGATTGGGGGCTGGCTGCTGGCCGGCACCCCTTCGCTCCGTGCTGACCCCGTCAACGCACTTGCAACACAACAGGCAATCCCTGTCGAACAGCGTCTGAATCAACTCAGCGCCGAGGAAAAAGTCGGGCAATTGTTCCTTATCGCGTTCGTTGGTCGAGACACGAGCCGCGAGTCCGACATCGCGCAACTCATCACCGAGTACAAGATCGGCGGGGTAGTGTTACTGGCCAGCAACAGCAACTTTTACAACCGCGCCCAAGACACTCCGGTGCAGGTTGCCACCCTCACCAATGAACTGCAAGCGCTGGCCATGTCTGAGGCCGGCCCCGGCATCCCTCTATTCGTGGCTGTGGATCACGAGGGAGACGGGTACCCCTACACCCGGCTCCGAAACGGGTTCACACCTTTACCCAGTGCCATGGCCATCGGCGCCACCTGGGATCCCACTAACGCTGAGCGCGTAGGCGAAATCGCCGGCCATGAACTGGCCGCGGTTGGGGTAAACATGCTACTGGGGCCTGTCATCGATGTCCTGAACAATCCGCGCCTGAGCAGCCGGGGCGACATCGGCATCCGGGCGTTTGGGGGAGACCCATACTGGGTTGGCGAGATGGGGCGTGCCTACATCCGAGGCGTTCATCGGGGTAGTAAGGGCCGGGTTCTCACTGTCGCCAAGCACTTCCCTGGCCACGGCGGAAGCGACCGACTCCCCGATGATGAGGTGGCTACCGTGGACAAGAGTTTCCAGGAGCTCCAGCGCATCGAGTTGCCCCCGTTTTTCCGTGTGACGCAGGTGGACAACACGGATGACCTGGCGACGACTGATGCATTGATGACTTCCCACATTCGATATCGGGGCTTTCAAGGTGATATCCGGCAATTCACGCCGCCTATCAGCTTCGACCCCGCCGGCATGCAGCAATTGCTGGAGTTGCCCGAGTTTGCTGCGTGGCGCAAGGACGGCCTGATTGTCAGTGACTCGCTAGGCGTGCCGGCAGTGAGACGCTACTTCGATCCCCAGGAGCAAACTTTCCCCGCCCGGCAAATTGCCAAGGAGGCCTTCCTGGCCGGCAACGACCTGCTTGTTCTCTCCCAATTCGATCTGAACAACATCTGGGCCAATCAGGTGACCAACATCAAATCCACGATTGAGTTCTTCGCGGCAGAATACCGTGCCAACCCAAGCTTTCGACAGCGCGTTGACGAAGCGGTAGCAAAGATTCTGCGGGCGAAGCAGCGTCTGTACGGCGACTTCACGCTCTCTGAGGTACAAGTACCGGTAGATCAACTGAACCAGGTGCTCAACACTGAGGAAGCGCAGAGAGTCGTGGCCAGAATCGCGCAAGAGGCTATCACCATCATCTACCCACACCTTGACGCGCTGCGCGAGCGGCTGCCGGCCGGCCCTCGGCGCGAAGACACCATCGTCGTTGTCACCGATGACACCCTTTTCCAGGACTGTTTTGAGAACATCCCGGAGTGCGCCCCGGAACCGGTCCTCAACCCCTCAGCTTTTGCAGATGCGATGCTGCACCTGTATGGCCCTGACGGAGCAGACCAGATTTCGCCCGAGAGTGTACACACGCTGACGTTCTCGCAGCTCCGATCGTACTTGATGGCACCGTTCAAGGAGCCAGGCGCAGACACTGAGTCGCCGCCTGAAACCGCGCCGGCACCCGAGTACATTCCCGAACCCGAGTCCGATGTCGGGGAATTGCTGAATCAGGCCAACTGGCTTCTCTTCGTCATGCTCGACATGAATACACAGCGCTTTGAGGCAGCGGATGCCGTCCGCGTGTTCCTGGATCTCGGGCCGAGAAGTTATGACAAGCAGCTTGTCGCTGTCGCGCTGAACGCGCCGTACCGCCTGGATACAACGGAGATCAGCAAGCTGTCGGCCTACTACGCGGCGTACAGCAAAACGCCGGCCTCCATCGAAGCGGCTGTACGCGCCCTGTTCGGTGATGTGACGCCAACTGGCGCGCCACCGGTGAATATCGAGGGGATTGGCTACGACCTGACGGAGCAACTGGCACCAGACCCGCAGCGAGAGATCCCGATCCTCGTGACAGAGCCGCTAAACCCGGCCGAGGTCACAGAATTCCCGACAACCATCAGCGTCCGGACCGGTCGAGTGCTGGATCACAACGGGAATATTGTCCCAGATGGCACGCAGGTCACTTTCACGTTTGAGCAAGAGGATGGGCAGGAGATAGCCCAGGTGTCAGCCAGCACGGTGGCCGGCATTGCCGAAGCCCGGTACACAGTGGCCAGAGGAGGACCGCTCTACATTCGAGCCACCAGCGTACAGGCATCGTCGGGGCGGCCCTATCGCGTAGACTTCCGCCCACCGACACCCACACCGACCTCGACCCCTACCATCACCGCGACACCCACCCTGGCGCCGACCATTACACCAACCACCACACCCGCGACGGCCCCAGTGGTGCGTGAACCACAGGAACCTATGTCCGAGCCACAAACGTCGCCCGGTGCGGCTGGACTGGTGCTGTCATTGGCAGCTATCATGTTGGTTAGCGGTGTCGGGGCCTTCCTCTCCCGAGCCGATGAAAGTGCGCCGACTCATCGGCTGCGCCTGGCGCTTATTGCAGTGATAGCCGGCCTTGCAGGATACATCATGTACAGCTCGGGGTGGCTAGCGCCAGTGATTACCACTCAGGGATCACCGCAATTGGCAACCGCAGTTACTCTAGTGTTTGCAGCCGTTCCCGTCGGGTGGAGGCTGATGCAAGCCGAACGCATGTCTAACGGCGAGTAACTTGCAAAGGGAACGACCGGATGGATTGAAGGTTCGTCGCCATAACCTGTCGACTGACGGAGCAAGCCTTATCGGAACGTTACCAATATTGCCCAGGCCAGCATAGCCAGCGCCAGGACGATCAGAACAAGGTTAGCACGCAAGACGGCCGGCCAATTCCAGGCCACGGAACGGCTCGCAATCCCGCTGCTGGCCCCGGCCAGGCTCGGCCCATCGAACAAGAGGTCACGGAAAGCCTCGACTGAGGCCGGCCGATCGTCCGGGTGCACGGACATTGCCTTCAAAATGGCATGCTCGACATGGGGCGAAATAGCCGGGTTGATCTCGCTCGGCGGCACCAAAACACTTGGGCGCAGAAAGTGCGCCTGTGCCGCAGGTGGTGGCTGGCCAGTCAGCAAGTGATATAATGTAGCTCCCAGGCTGTAAATGTCGGAGCGAACATCCGTATGGCCCGGCTCGGCACTGAACTGCTCCAGCGGCGTATAGGCCAGAGAGCCCACGCCCCGAACGACGGTGATTGTTTCAAGGTTTTCGGGCTCCATCGTCTTTACCAACCCAAAATCGACCAGCTTGATCTGGCCTGCCGGCGTGAGCTTGATGTTGGCCGGCTTGATATCCCGGTGCAGTACAGGCGGCTCCTGGTTGTGGAGATATGTGAGCGCGTCACACAACTGTTCGGCCCACATGAGCACCTGGTTTTCAGGAAGGAATCGCCCTCGCTGCCGGGCATCCGTAACAACAGCTTTAAGGTCCTGGCCGGCCACGAAATCCATGACCAGGTAGTCCCGCTCGTCAATGGAGAAATAATCTGAGACTTTGGGAAGGTTTGGATGATCCAGTTGAGCCAGCACCTGAGCTTCCTGGCGAAATTGCTCGCGCGGGGAGTCACCACCATGCTCTTCGGCACGATCCGGACGAGAGCCGAGGGGCAGTGGTGGCGGCATCACTTCTTTAATGGCACAGCGCCGGCCCTCGAGCCGGCGGTCCAGCGCCAGGTATACGCGGCCCATCCCACCCTGGCCGATAATCTCGACAATTTCATAGCGAGACCGAAGCACGGTACCAGGTGCAAGTGGCATAGCGGAGAATAGCTTACCTCAATTAAAGAAACCAGTCAAACAACACGCTGGGACGAAGCGTTCGAGGAGGAGAGTCAGTAGCTTACTGGCAACAGGAGGAGAACGCCATGGAGCAGGAAGCAGCATTGTTAGTCCTGAAACACTCATCCGGTGAGAGCCATCAATGGGAACTTGACAAGCCTGTGACTACAATCGGCCGTTGGCAGGCAAATGACATTGTTCTCACCAGCCGGGAGGTGTCTCGTCAACATGCCAGAGTGCTTCGCGAGGCCGGACGCTACCTGGTGGAAGACTGTGGGAGCAAGAATGGCACGTATCTGAACGGCCGCCGGCTCGTAGGGGCTGAACCGCTGCATGACGGCGACGTGATCCACATCCCGCCCAACTTCGATTTCAACTTCGTGGATACTGGCGCAACCGCCCCCTTCCGCACGGCTGGCGAGGTACAGCCCCTTCGCCTCGACACAGAACAGCGGCGTGTCTGGATTCGGGGAGAGGAACTGATCCCTCCCCTGTCGCCGGCCCAGTTCGCGCTGCTCGAACTATTGGCTGAACAACCAGGCCGGGCCTACTCCCGGGATGAGATTATCGAGGTGGTGTGGCCGGACGTGGCTAGCGAGGGTGTTTCCGACGCCGCAATCGACGCGCTCGTTCGCCGGCTGCGAACGCGACTGGCTGAACTCGACGAACGCCATCAGTATGTGGCGGTAGTGCGTGGCTACGGCTTCAAACTGAACCTGCCAGGCTGAGGATCTATTCGCAGCAGCTCTCACAAAACCCTCTGGCCGGCCCTCGAAAAGCGGAAGGCCATCGCCACGCTGGACGATTTCCTCAAGATTCATCTTCGCCGGCTGGATCCGAAGCGCTGATCGGGTTACGCCCGCTACCAGTCCCACTTTCCACCTGGCTTAACTGGGAGGGTTGAACAGCCGCCATCATCCCTTCTTCACCAGTAGCGGGCTCGGGGATGGACCCTTCCCTTTCCAGCATCTCCACTTCGGCTGCTGGCGGAACTGGTTCGACAGAGGCCGGCGTTTCTGCCGGGGGCTCGAGCAATTTCCTGTAAGCGTAGCCCCCGATGACGCGGATAGAAGCAATCACCGGAGCTGCCAGAAAGATGCCAAGGATGCCGGCCATGCTGGCGCCCGCCAAGATACCGACCAATACCACAACCGGATGTAAGTGGACGCTACTACCAATAATACGTGGCACGAGAACGGTGTTCTCCACCTGCTGAATCCCCACATACAACAGGAGCACAATTAACGCGAACCACCCTGGCGAGAGCGTAAAATGGGTGGAGCCCTGGAAGAAAGCGATGAGCACGGCCGGGATCGCTGACAGCGTGGGACCCAGATTCGGAATCAACTCGAGGATGCCGGCCAGAATACCCAGGAGCAACGCATTCGGCACGCCTAGAATGAATAAACCAAGCCACGTGACAAATCCAACAACGGTACACAGCACAATCTGACCGCGAAAGAAATCCCGCCACACCTGGTTAATCTCGCGCACCAAAACCACCGTTTCTTCCTGATATGGCGGCGGAACGAGGCCCTCCAGGTATCTAACGACGATGTGGCTATCCTTGACCAGATAGAAGGACAGAACCAGCATTAACAAGAGGCCAAGCAGGGTTGATGCAAACCCAGAGGCGAACCCCACAAGGAATCTAATGGAGCTTGACGCCACGGAAGCCGAGATTCCCTGCAGATTCTCGATAAGCTGATCGTACGCTGGTGTGAGATCGAGCGTGAACCCCAACACAGAAATCACGCTTCCCTCGCTATAGGCCTGAATGCGTGCTATGATGTTCGTGATGATATTCTGAATCAGGCTGCTATCTATAGCGCGAGCTTCTTCCAGAATGTTTGGCGTCACCACAGCCGGCACCGTCGCCAGCAAGGCCAGCAATCCGAGATAGACCAGAGCCGTTGCGGCCGTTCGGCCCAGCGGACTATGACGTTCGATCCGATCCACCAGCGGACTGATGATATATGCGAGGATCAATGCAAGACCGACGAGGGGTACAACGCTGCGAAGTCGATATAATGTCAACGCCGCGAGAACGGTGCCGGCCGTCAGCACCCAGAATCTGGTAGCTGTACTCCATCGCGTTGACATCATTGTCTCCTAGTTTACAACAGAACCGATATCTCAACTCGTTTGACGGCGCAGCTCACAACACGCGCTGCGTCATACACCACTGATCACCTGCAAGTGACACCGATCATTCAGTCGAACGATCTGCAACTCTCCCTCTGCCTTTTGCACAACGCTGATCGCGGCATTGTCTAATACAAAGTGGCCGATGGAATCCAGAGAAAGATGCAAAACGTCGGCGATGATTACTTTAATAGGAATATCGTGTGATACAATCAGGGCGTGATTTCCCTCATGCCTCTGGACGATTTCCCTCCAGGCATCCAAAACCCGCTGCTGTACGGCCAGAGTATGCTCACCGCCAGGCATCAGTGTCTGACTCGGTCGCCTTAACCATGTGTAGAAGGAAATCGCGAACCGGCTTTGAATCTCCGCTTCCGTGAGGCCCTCCCAGAACCCGTGGTCGATTTCAGCCAGCCCTTCGACAATCTGAATCGGCAGATTGTGGTCTGAGGCTACGGCTTCCGCAGTCATGCGAGCACGCCGTTGAGGACTACTGTAGACAACGTCCAGCGGTTCGTGTTTCAGGGCATCAGCAAGGGCCATGGCCTGCCGGCGACCCAGGGTTGATAGAGGGGGGTCCTGCTTACCCTGAATTCGCCCAATCTGGTTCCAGGTTGACTGACCATGGCGAACCAGGTAAAAGATACTCATGGCTTCCATTCCTTAAAGTGTAACTTGCGTCACATCATACAATCCTGGAATAGCTTTGACCTCTTCAAGCACCGGATCTGGAATGCGCTCATCAAGACCCAGGACCATCATAGCACGTCCTCGGGGGACAATGCGCCCCACCTGCATGAAGGCAATGTTCACATCGCCACGCCCCAGTACTGTGCCTACCTGGCCGATCATGCCTGGTCGATCCTCGTTGTAGCACACCAGGAGATGGCCATCAGGGATCAGGTCAATCCAGTACTCATCGACACGGACAATGTGGGGCATGCCGCGCATAATCGTCCCGGCAATGGACCTCTCCCGGCCATTTGCCGTAATTTCCAGAGTGAGAATATTGGCAAACGGTTCCGCGCCAGGGTGTTTTTCCTCGATCAAGTTCAGGCCACGCGTTTTGGCAATCACGTGAGCATTTACCAAGTTAACACGCTCTTCAATCACGGGTTCGAGCAGCCCTTTCACCACCGCCGCTTTGATAGGCGTCGTATCCATCAGGGCTAATTCGCCGGCATAGACGATGCGAACTTGCTCAATCCGCCCTGGTGCAATCTGTGTGAAGAAGCGCCCTAAGCGTTCGGCCAGGTCGAAATACGGAGCCAGGGTTTCTAGCGCCTCGGGAGACACGATGGGGGCGTTGACAGCATGTGGCGGCAGCCGGCCTTCCAGCACAGTGATAATTTGCTCCGCGATGTCGCGGGCCACGCCGGCCTGGGCCTCCTGGGTCGAGCCGCCCAGGTGAGGCGTTACGATCACTCGCGGGTGGTGCAACAGCGGATGATCCGGCGGAGGTGGCTCCTGGCTGAAAACGTCCAGCGCTGCGCCGGCAATTCGCCCTTCGTCAAGGGCTCGCAGGAGCGCCTCTTCATCGATCAAGCCGCCCCGCGCGCAGTTAATCAGGCGAGCGGTCGGCTTCATCATCGCCAACGTTTCATCGTTGATCATGTGGCGGGTATCCGGGGTAAGAGGCGTATGCAACGTGATGAAGTCCGCCTGTTGAAGCAGGCTGGGCAGATCCATAAACTCGACGTCGTACCGGGCAGCGTGATCAGCCGACACATAGGGATCGTAGGCGATGATTTTCATTTCCAGACCCTGGGCACGCTTGGCCACCTCTGTCCCAATCCGGCCCAGCCCGATGATACCCAGTACCTTATTGCGGACCTCAACG
Source organism: uncultured Anaerolineales bacterium (assembly GCA_964474265.1). Classification (GTDB taxonomy): domain Bacteria; phylum Chloroflexota; class Anaerolineae; order Epilineales; family JAANWY01; genus CAYYSH01. The sequence goes on along the minus strand of CAYYSH010000006.1, from coordinate 2,745 downwards.
CCAACGAACTTCTTGCGTTCCCAACGACCCTGCCGCAACGATTCGCCGGCCTGTGGTACCTGGCGGGCCAGAGCAAGCATCAACGCGATGGTCTGCTCAGCAGCGGCAATGGTATTGGCCGTCGGCGCATTCACAACAATGATTCCCCGTCGGGTAGCGGCCTCAATGTCGATGTTGTCAGTCCCAACGCCAGCACGGCCAATCACCTGTAGTTGCCGGCCGGCCTCAATGACAGCCGCCGTCACCTGCGTCCCGCTCCGAACGACCATAGCATGGTAGTCACCGATGATGTCAACCAGCTCTTCTTCGCTCAGACCGGTCTTAACATCCACACTTGCATGCTGCTGAAGCAACTCAATCCCCGCCTGGCTCAGCGGGTCGCAGACAATCACGCGGTATTGATCCAGGTCGTGTGCCATAGCTCCTCCCTGCTTTTGGACAGTAGCTGCACAAAAGACAACCACATTCAGTGTATTGCTTTCTGGGTCATTTTCGTTGATCGCGTTGTGCGCTCAATTGATACTGACGATGTTGGCTATCAGGCATGTATGAGCTGTTCTAACTCCTCGCTGATCGCCGCCAGCGCATGATCGATATCGCCCTGGTGCACGTTGCCCAGATGCCCAATGCGAAAGATTCGGCCTTTCAAAGGTCCCTGCCCGCCGGCCAGGATCACCCGGTGACGCTGCTCCAGCCGCCGCCGCAACTCATCAACATCGATGGAATGTTCCGAGCCGGCAGAGGAGCTGGCCGGCGCTCGAATAGCGGTCACCGTATTGGAAGCATACCGGGGGTCGGCGAACAGCTCCAGGCCCATCTCTTGTACGCGTCGCCGCGTATAATCGGCGACTTGTTGATGTCGCGCCCAGATGTTCTCCAGACCCTCCTGGCGCATGAGGCGCAAGGCGACAGCCAGACCGTAGAAAAGGTTGACGGCAGGCGTCCATGGCGTCTGATCCGCCGGCAGCTTCTTGCGAGCAGCGGTCAGATCGAAATAAAACCGCGGCATCGTTGATCGTTTGTGCGCCTCCCATGCAGCATCACTCACCGCGACAAAGGCCAACCCAGGCGGGATCATCCAGCCTTTCTGAGAGCCTGTCACCAGCACATCGATGTTCCAGGCATCCGTCTCCAGTTCGATGCAGCCGGCAGAGCTGATGGCATCCACCAGGAGCAGAGGTGACGTATCGCCCTTTGCTTTTACCACCGCTGCAATCTCCCTCAACGGATTAGTCACGCCAGTAGAAGTTTCGTTGTGAGTCACCAGCACGGCTTTCACATCAGGATGCTGTTCCAGTGCAGCACCAATCTCATCAGGATTGGCGGCCATGCCCCACTCGTAGTCCAGTGGGACAATCTCTGCTCCATAAATGCCGGCAATCGTTCGGAACCGCGCACCAAAATTCCCGATTGATACTGACAACACCTTGTCCCCAGGCGACAGGGTGTTGACAATTGCTGTCTCCATCCCACCTGTGCCGGACGAAGTCAGAACGAAAACATCGTTAGCGGTACGTAACAACTCCTTCAGACCCTCAACGACTTCGGCGTGGATCTTACTAAAGAGGCGACTACGGTGCCCGATCATCGGTAGAGCCAGTGCCTCGCGAACCTCTTCGGGGAGAGGCGTCGGCCCCGGGATTCTGAGATTTAGATCATCTGGTATGACAAGCATGTTGTGGCTCCTCGGACCTCTGTTAGACGATGGGTTGACTTGAGTTCGGCCCCAAGCGAAGAAGGCGGCATCTCTTGATGCCGCCCCTTTGCTGCCTTCGCCTTACTGGCTGCCACTCACCAACGAGCGGCTCTCGTGATCATGAGTTACCTTCGGCCGCGGCCCCTCCCGCGGCTGCGACCACCACCCGGTCGATCCATCTTCCGTGCAGTTTCCAGATTCCAACCTTCCAGAACGGCCTGGCGGGAGAGCCGGATCTTACCCTCGCGGTCGATATCGGTGATCATTACCAGCACCTCATCCCCCACACGCACAACATCTTCCACCTTCTTGACATGGTGGTCACTGAGCTGGGAGATATGAACCATGCCATCGACACCGGGCAGGATTTCCACGAAGGCACCAAACTCGGTTATCCGAACAACCTTGCCCTTATAGATTTTGCCCTCTTCAGGCTCCTGGGTCAGGCTGCGGATTCGCTCGATGGCCGCTTGAGCAGCCGCCCCTTCCGTCGCCGCTATAAAGACGGTCCCGTCATCATCGATATCGATCTTGGTATCCGTCTCTTCGGTGATGGCACGGATCATCTTGCCACCCGGACCGATGACTTTACCAATCTTATCTGGATCAATCTTAATGGTTGTAATGCGAGGTGCGTAGGGACTTAACTCCTCACGCGGCTCTGCAATGGTCTCTGCCATCTTGTCCAGGATGAAGAGGCGGGCCTCGCGAGCCTGCTCCAGGGCCTGGGACATAATCTCAGAGCTGATGCCCTTGATCTTGATATCCATTTGCAAAGCGGTGATGCCATCCCGGGTGCCGGCCACCTTGAAGTCCATGTCGCCCAAGTGATCCTCCATCCCTTGTATGTCGGTGAGAATCTGGTAGCGACCTGTTTCAGGGTCGGTGACCAACCCCATGGCGATACCGCTGACCGGCTTCTTGATCGGCACGCCGGCATCCATGAGTGCCAACGTACTGGCACACACACTTGCCATCGACGTAGAGCCGTTAGAGCTCAGCACTTCCGAGACAACACGAATTGTGTATGGGAACTCTTCTTCATCGGG